>JAFEEK010000273.1 GCA_018241165.1 Pseudomonadota bacterium | reverse complement strand
GCATAGTTACGCATGGCCAGGCGCGCAATACCGCCTCGGCATCATGCGGCCCCGTCTTCTTCACTGCGGCATGGCGGCTTTTGCCATCGTTTCGCGTAAAGGGCTGCTAACCACATACCCATCGATGGAGACCAGGGCCATGATCGCTCGTCGCTTCGTAACTGCGCTGCTTGCCACCTTGCCGCTGGGCACTGCTCACGCCGCCATCTTCTGCCCAGCCAACGAAACCGAGTTGCGCCAGGCGCTTGCCACCGCTGCAACGAACAACGAGGACGACGATATCCGCCTGCGTCCCGGCACGTTCTATACGGGTGGACTCAAGTTTGCGTTCAACTCTGCGCAGGACAATTCGCTGTCGATCTCGGGCGGTTGGACCGATACGCTGACGCTGTGGTGCTCGCAGCAATCGCCCTCGGCGGCGGCAACGATTCTGGACGGACAAGGTCTCACCGCGGTACTGGATATCCAGGCCTACGATTTCGGCGTGAATGGTGCGAACAAGACTGTCGCCCTGACCAACCTGACCATTCGCAACGGCTACTCCACGACGCAAGGCGAATCCGCCGGCCTGAACCTTGCCGTCGGCAAACAGACGTTGCGGCTGCAAAACACGCTCTTGCATGGCCACAATCAGGCCGTCAGCGGCGCCCCCAACATCTATACCAATGCCATCACTTTGATCGGCTACAACGATGTGTACGTCATCAACAACGCGCTATATGACTTGCACAGCAAATACGCCAATCTCGGTCTGTTCACCGTCTATGCCAGCCAGACCGTTTACATGCACAACAACACGCTGGTATTGAGCGGCGCCGGATTTCCTGCCTTGCTCGATTCCAACAACGGCACTGCGTACCGGATCGTCAACAACGCCATCGTCGGCGACCCGTACTTCAACTCCCGCAACGCCAGCGACGTCATCCGCGCCTGGCTGTATTTCAACATCGGTAATTGGTACGTGGGCAACATCAATCCGCAACCGGCGATCCAGGCCGACGTGGGCAACCAGCACAATGCCAATTCGGGATTCGTCAGTGCGCAAGACCCGCGCCCCGCGCTCGGATCACCCCTGGTCAACGCCGGTTTGAATGCGCCATTCGGCGGCAGCTCGGCAGTCGATCTCGACGGCAATCCGCGCGTGGACCTTGGCACGATCGACGTGGGCGCATGGGAATCCACGCGCGAGCGCATTTTCGCGAACGGATTCCAGTGATCGCCACGCACGGCGGCGCGAACCGTCGCCTACGCGCGCAACCGCCCGATCAACGCATCGGCGAAGGTTTCCGTGGTGCCGCTGCCGCCGAGGTCCGGCGTGGTGCGATCCTTCGCCGCGAGCGTGGCGCGGATCGCCGTGCGCAGACGTTGCGCATTGTCGACCTGCCCGAGGTGATCGAGCATCTGGCAGGCGGCGAGCAGCAGCGCACAGGGGTTGGCGATGCCACGGCCGGCGATGTCCGGCGCCGAGCCGTGCACGGCCTCGAAGATCGCTGCATCCGTGCCAATGTTCGCGCCGGGCGCAAGGCCAAGTCCGCCGACGAGTCCGGCGCACAGGTCAGAGATGATGTCGCCGAACAGGTTCGTGGTGACGATCACGTCGAACTGTTCGGGCTTCATCACCAGTTGCATGCAGGTGTTGTCCACGATCATCTCGTTGAACGCAATCTGCGGATACTCCTTCGCGATCTCGCGCGCGACGTCGAGGAACAAACCTGACGCAGTCTTGATGATGTTGGCCTTGTGCACGGCGGTGATTTTCTTGCGCCCCAGACGCTGCGCCAGGTCGAACGCGTAGCGCACGATGCGCGACGCGCCGCGGCGTGTGT
>JAFEEK010000272.1 GCA_018241165.1 Pseudomonadota bacterium | reverse complement strand
GGGAGCTACAGTCGCCGGAGTACTGCTGCTCCCGAACCACCACCACAAGCCGGCGCCCAGCGCCAGCACGATCACAACCACCGCCCACAGCGGGCTGCGCTCGCGCCGTGTGGGCGAAAACGGCGTGCCGAGGTCCGGCGCGTGGCCCAGGCGGCGGTTGGCCTCGGATTTTTTCAATGCTTCGAGAATCAGTGACATGGGTGCATCGGCGGGTTCGCAGTCGCCTATTCTACCTTGCGATACAGGTGCGGCCCGGATTCGGCCAACGCGGACAATGCGAACAGGGTTTCCGGTCCGACGATGCCGTCCGGCTTGATGCCGTAGGCGATTTGCAGCTTGCGCACGCGTTCTTCAAGCGCCGCGTCGAAGAACGCGGGGCCGGTGTCGTCGGCCTTGCCGCCGTCCATGCGCGCCAGTTGCGCCTTGACCCAGGCGACCCCGGGGCCGGCATCGCCTTGGTGCAAAGTGGCGGGAATGCCCGGCGGCAATTGCCACACCGCGCTGAACTCGCCCTTCCACACGTTCGTGAGATCGGATCTTTTCAAGGTGCGCGTCTGCCCGCCCAGCGCGAGTTTGACGTGTTGCGCATCCACGCCCAGCAGCAGCGCGTCGGCTTGCGTGTCGCCGTCGCGCAGGGTCAGGATCAACGGGCGATCGAAACGCGCGATCTGCTCCAGTGTGCCGGAGCCGCGCAGGCAATCCAGCCCCGCGGTGATCACGCCGGGGCAATGTGCCGCGTCGCGCACCGATACTTGCGCGGCGTTGACCTGCCAGCGACCGAGCAATTGCGTCCATGCGGTGAGATCCGCATCCGGCGAATGCGCCATCGCGCGGCGCAACGTTTCCAGCGTGTTGTCGATGGGCGGTGGAGCAGGTTTGGCAACGGCTTCGGCTACGGGCGGCGGCACGCGATGCAACCAGAACCATGACGCCGCTGCGGCGGCGAGGATCAGCACCGCCGCTGCGGCCAGCCAGCGGCCGTGCCGATGCATCCAGTAACGCGCATTGCCGGGCAGGGTTTCGTCCGCGGCGCGGTCGATCAGGCGCTCGCCGAGCGCATCCTGCTCGCGCGCGAAACCGGCCATCAACGCGCGGTCGGCGACCACGTTGATCACGCGCGGCACGCCGCCGGAGCGCCGGTACAGTGCGCGCAGACCCAAACGCGAAAATGGCGAACGCGCCGCACCGGCCACGGCCACGCGGTGGCGCACGTAGGCTTCGGTTTCCGCGCGATCCAGGGGCATGAGGTGATAGCGCGCGGTAATGCGCTGGGCGAGCTGGCGCAGTTCCGGCTGATGCAGCTTGTCGCGCAGTTCGGGTTGGCCCAAAAGAATGATTTGCAGCAATTTCTGCGTCGGCGTTTCCAGATTCGTGAGCAGGCGCACCTGTTCGAGCGCCTCCACCGACAACTCCTGCGCCTCGTCCACGATCAGCACCACGCGCAGGCCCTGCGCATAGGCGTCGAGCAGATAGATGTTGAGCGTATCGACCAGCGCCTTGAGGCTGCCCTTCTTGCCGGCGATGTCGAGCTTCAATTCCTCGCAAATCGTCTCCAGCAATTCCACCGGCGACAGTTTCGGATTGAGCACCAGCGCCACACGCGTGTTTTCCGGCAATTGGTCCAGCAGCAACCGGCACAGCGTGGTCTTGCCCGTGCCGACCTCGCCGGTCAATTGCACGAAGCCGCCGCTGCCGCCCTTGCCGATGCCGTACAACAGATGTGCGAGCGCGTCCCGGTGGCGCTCGCTCAGAAAGACGTAGCGCGGATCGGGGGTAATCGAAAACGGTGGCTCTTTGAGGCCGTAGAACTCAAGGTACATACGGATACTTTACCCCGGACGGGGGTAAAAGTTCGTGTTTTGGGCCGTTTCCGAGGAGTATGCTAAGCCCATGAGCCAATCGAACTTGAACTACAAGGC
>JAFEEK010000271.1 GCA_018241165.1 Pseudomonadota bacterium | reverse complement strand
GCCGCGGCGCGCGCCTTCGTTCAACGCTCGAATCGCATTTGCCGACAACGAACCGAAACTCATCGCCGAAATGTTGAACACGCTGGCCGAATACGGTTGTTTGCATTCCGGGCCGCCGATCACGACGCGGAAATCGTGGCCTTCGATCTTCGCGGGCGCGAGCGAGTGGTTGATCCACTCGTATTGCGTGGCGTACAGATCCAGTTCGCTGCCGAACGGGCGCTTGTCCTCGACGTTCTTCGCGCGTTGGTACACGAGCGAGCGCTCGATGTGCGAAAACGGCACGTGGTCGGTGTCGGACTCGACCACGTATTGGCGCAGCATCGGGCGGAAGAATTCGAAGAACGTGCGGATGTGCGCGGTGACCGGGAAGTTGCGCCGCAGCGTACTCTTGCGCTGGAGCATGTCGGCGATGCCGACCAGGCTCAACACACCGCTGATGCCGGCAAGCCAGCGCCAAGCCATGCCATCGTGCCACAGGACCAGCGATATCGCGCACAGCACAAGGCACAACACGAAGGCGATGTAGCGTTGCGGCAGCATGGAAAACTCCGTTCGTGGATCGCGCGAGCATAGCGCGACACGTTTACACTTACACCCATGCCCAAACCGCCTGTTCCGAATCCCCGCCGCGTAGCGCCGCGAAAACCAGAGCCTCGCCGCGTCGTCGCCGCACATGCTCCCGCCGTGCGCGCAGCCGCACGCGCAGGCATCGATTGGCCGCGCTTGCGCGAACGCCTGACGCAATACGCCAAGCTCGCGCGCATGCATCGTCCGGTCGGCGCACTGCTGCTGTTATGGCCGACGTGGTGGGCGCTGTGGCTGGCGACCGGCGATTTTCCATCGATCGGATTGCTCATCATCTTCACCCTCGGCGTGTGGCTGATGCGCTCGGCCGGCTGCGTGGTCAACGATCTTGCCGATCGCAAGTTCGATCCGCAGGTCAAGCGCACGCGCGAGCGCCCGCTCGCGGCCGGCACGGTCGCGCCGCGCGAGGCGATAGCCGTTTTCCTCGCATTGATCGTGCTGGCCTTCCTGCTCGTGTTGCTGACGAACCGCTTGACGGTCGAGCTGTCGCTCATTGGCGCGTTTCTCGCCGTGACCTACCCGTTCATGAAGCGCTACACCTATCTGCCGCAGGTCTACCTCGGATTGGCCTTCGGCTGGTCGATCCCGATGGCGTTCGCGGCGGTCGCCGGGTCCTGGGACGCGTTCGTGAAGATGCTGCCGCTATG
>JAFEEK010000270.1 GCA_018241165.1 Pseudomonadota bacterium | reverse complement strand
GGGCCTCGAAGACCTGGTGGTTGGCGAGATGCCGGTTCCGCAAACACCGACCCATGATCTGGCGGGCCTGCGCCTGACCGAAACCCAGGCCACTGCGACGCCGGCGCCGAACGTGCGTTACGTCGAGGTCGAAGAAGAGATCGAAGAAGAAGTTCCCGAGTCCGATGGCGCGACCACCGACGCGAGTTTCGCGGCGGTGCCGTCCGACGACATCGACGAGGAAATCCGCGAGGTTTTCATCGAGGAAGTGCAGGACGAAATCGACAACCTCGGCCGTTATCTGCCGGCCTGGAAGGCCGATGTGAACGATTTCGAGAAACTCAAGCCGATCCGGCGTTCGTTCCACACGCTGAAGGGTTCGGGGCGTCTGGTCGGCGCGCTGGCGCTGGGCGAATTCAGCTGGAAGGTCGAGAACATGCTCAATCGCGTGCTCGACAAGACCATTCCGCCCGGGGACCCGGTGCAGGTGCTTGTGGAAAATGCCCTGGCCACGTTGCCGGAACTGTTGCGCGCCTTGCGCGGCGAGGGCAACCCGACGTCCGACATCGCCCAGATCATGGCCGTGGCCGACCGCATCGCGGCCGGCGAAGACGCGTATGTGCGCAGCAGCACGCCGGTGCGCATGAAAAAAGTCAAACGCATCGTCACGCGCCTGGTTGCGGTCGTCGACGAAGTGCCGGCCGCTCCTGCTCCTGCCGAACTCGATGCCACGGTCGATATCGAACATGCCTTCGACGCCGCGCCCGAGGAACTCGCCGCGTTCGCCGGCGGCGATGCCGATGCGCAGGCAGCATTCGCCGCGGGCCCGTTGCCGAACGTGGATCCGGTACTGTTCGACATCCTCAAGAGCGAAGTCGCCGCGCACCTGGCTGCGATCGACGGTTTCCTGGAGCAATGGCACGCCACGCCTGCATTGCCGGTGAGCGAGTCGCTGTTGCGCGCCGTGCACACGCTCAATGGCGCGATCGCGATGGTCGATATCCCGGCAATCACGCATGTACTTGCCCCGCTGGAAGGCTACGTCAAGCGCGTGCGTGCGGACAATCGCGCCGTGGATGCCGATGGCGCCGCCGCACTGGGCGAAACCTCGGCGCTGGTGCGCGCGTGCACCGGCGCGCTGGAATGGCCGCACCCGCAAATGCCGGATTCGGACGCGCCGGCCGCACGCATCGCCGAACGGCGCGATCGCCTGCCGGAACCGGAAATGATGC
>JAFEEK010000026.1 GCA_018241165.1 Pseudomonadota bacterium | reverse complement strand
GACGTAGGCCTTCCAGTTGCAGCCGATCTCGTAACTGGTGCGGCGATCGAACACGTAGCTCGCCAGCGGATGCGCGCCGATGCGTGCGTCGATGCCGTCCAGCACCCGCGCCAGCGGCGGCGGGGCTTCCAGCGCGGCGAAGACCAGGCCCTGCCATTGCGCAACGTGCGCCTGCGGCAAACGGATCGCGGCAACATCGAAATCGCGCGCGTCGCTCATTTCCGGAGCACTGCGCAGCTGGCCGTCGAGGCGGTACGTCCAGCCGTGGTATTTGCAGCGCAACGCCTTCGCGCCGCGCCCGTCGCAGGTGGCCAGCGGCCCGGCGCGATGCCGGCAGACATTGTGCAGCGCGCGCAATTCGCCGTCGTCGCCGCGCACGATCACGAGCGGCACGCCGGCAATTTCCACGAGCGCATGATCGCCCGCTTCGCGCACCTGGTCCGCGTGCGCGACCAACTGCCAGTGGCGCGAAAAGATGGCCGCGCGTTCGCGCAGCGCGAATTGCGTATCCGTATACAACGGCGCCGGCAAGGCGAGTGCGCTTTCCAGCGGCTGCGAATCGAACAGATGGGTATCGGACATGTGGGTGGTGTCTCCCTTCGAAATGCCAGTATCCACGCTTACGCCCTGTCCAAACAATAACCGGCGTTGCCGTGCAGGATCGCCGGTCAAGCCCTATTGTTCTTCCGGCGGCTGCCACAATTCGAGCTTGTTGCCCTCGGGGTCGATTGCCCAGCCCATATTTCGGGGACGGGGCACAGTTTGGTGCCGATCCATGCGTACCATGGGCAACGGATTGGCGCAGTCGAGCCGCGGCAGCAATTGTGTATGCTGCACATCGGGGAAAGTGCATGGGGATCTCGATGAATCGTCTTTCCATTGTCGTTTGCGCCGTGCTGTGGCTTTGCAGCGCGTACCTCGCACATGCGCAAGTGCAAACCACTGTGCAAGTGCTGGAAACGTATCCGACGGGGGACGAGGTCACCCTGGTGCGCAACCAGAATTTCTACCTGCGCCTGCGGTATGCGACCGATCATCCGATCCAGATCTGGGCCGAGCCCTATTTCAAGGGTCAACGCGCGAACGCCGGCAGCAATCCTTCGCGCACTTACGCTGGCAATGGCGAAGCGCTCGGCTGGTTTTTTCTCATGGATGCGGATGCGCAGGTCGATGAAGTACGCATCCGCGCCGGCGACGGTTCGCCAAAGGGCACTCACGAAGTGGCGCGCTACGCCGTGCGCGTGCAGGGCAGCGATGCGGCCGCAAACGGCGCGGACAAACCCGAATGGGTGGAGCGCATGTCTGCGCTCGACGCACAGGCGCAGCGCGCCGATTACGAGCGGCGCATGAACGAGCCCGTCAGCGCAAGCACAATCGCCCTGTATAACGGCTTCATGCTGTCGATGCTCGCACTGGCGCTGCTCGGATTCGCCGCACCCGCCTGGGGCCTGTGGCGCTGGCGCGGCGGCTGGCGCCTGGCTTGCGCCGTGCCGGCAGTGCTTATGGCGTTCGTCGTGTTGCGAATTATCGCCGGCACCGCGATCGATCCCACCTCGCACAACCTGTGGCCGTTCGAGGTTCTCATCGCCGGCGCATTGAGCAGCGCGGCGATGGCGGTGCTGGCGATCGCACGGCGGGTCTGGCCTGGACGCCGCGCATGATGCCGGGCTGGCTCAGCATCCTGTTTCTGCTCGGCTTCGGTAGCGGCATCCTCGCGGTCGCATACAACGGCTGGCGCAGCGGCGAATTGCCCGCGGGCAGCCGCGGCTGGCGCAGCTACCGGCCCAATCGCGACGACAACCCGATCGCGTTCCACCTTTTTCTCGCGCTGTACGTCTGCGGCGGCATCGCCTTGTGCGTATGGGGCTTGCTCGAGCTCGGCGGCATGGCGCCGCCGTTACGGTGGCGCTAGATCCGCGCGGGAATCGTCGGGTATGGCGGCGCGGATCATTTTTCCCCGCGCATCGAAGCGACCGCATCATCCCACGCGGCGGCGAGGCGCGCATCGAGGGTGATCAATGCGGCATTTTTCGCCAGCGCGAGTTGCAGATAGGCGGCATCGTAAACGGATAACGCCCAGCGTTGTGCCAGCGAGGGCAGGCTCGGCCAATCCGGTTCGGCGTAGGCTATGTCGAACGTGTCCAGCAGTCGGTAGCGCGCGTCGATCTCGCGCACCCGTTGCGGATGGCGGATGCGTTTGGTCGTGCACACGCTGGCGAGCTCGTAGCGCAGCAATGTCGGCGCGAACAGCTTGCCTTTGACGCTGGCGACGATGGGCGCGGCCTCGGGCTCGTCGAACAGCACGGCCGCAATGGCCGAGGCATCAACGACGACGGGCATCGCGATCGCGGCGGATGATGGCGGCGGATTCGGAAGGGCTCGCGGCGCCGAGTTTGCGCGCGCGTTTCCACAATGCGTCCAGGCTGAGTTTGCCGGCATCGCGTTGCGCGCGGGCGCGTGTGGACGCGACCACCGGCAAATACGCGGGTGCGGGAGGTTCGGACACGCGCAAGGTGGCGGCGTCTTCCAGAATCAGCAGCAATTCGCGTTGCAGCGAACGCCGGTTCATCGCCGCGCGCTCGCGCATGCGCGCGGCAAGGTCGTCGGGCACTTGCTTGATCGTGAACGTGGTGGGCATGGCATCCTCCGTGGATGCAAAATACATCCAGAATGGATGCGGCGCAAGAATGCCCCCTTCCGGCCTTCGGCCACCTTCCCCCGCTGCGCAGGGGAAGGAAAATCTACTCTTCACGCGTAACGCGCAGTACTTCCTCGGCGCTGGTGATGCCGGCGACGCACTTGCGCCAGCCGTCATCGAGGATGCTCGGCGTGCGCGTGCGGGCGTGGCGTTCGAGCTCGGCCTCGGCGGCATTGGCGTGGATCAGGCGGCGCAACTCCTCATCCACTGGCACGAATTCGTAGATGCCGGTGCGGCCTTTGTAGCCGGCGTGACGACCGGCGGCTTGTGCGGAGGGCCGATACAAGTTCGCGCGCGTATCGGCGGGTTTGCCGAACGCGGCGAGTTCGCGTGTGGTGGCCGCGTACATTTCGCGCTGTGCAGGATCGAGCACGCGCACGAGGCGCTGCGCGAGCACGCCGATCAGCGACGAGGACAGCAGGAACGGTTCCACGCCCATGTCGCGCAGGCGCGTGACCGCGCCGACGGCGGAGTTCGTATGCAGCGTCGATAGCACCAGATGGCCGGTGAGCGAGGCCTGCACCGCGATTTCGGCGGTTTCCAGGTCGCGGATTTCGCCGACCATGACGACGTCCGGGTCCTGGCGCAGGATCGCGCGCAGACCTCGCGCGAAGGTCATGTCCACTTTCGTGTTGACCTGGGTCTGGCCGACGCCGTCGATGTAGTACTCGATCGGGTCTTCCACGGTCATGATGTTGCGGCTGGCGTCGTTGAGCTGGAGCAGCGAACCGTACAGCGTCGTGGTTTTGCCCGATCCGGTCGGGCCGGTGACGAGCAGGATTCCGTGCGGGCGCTGGATCACGTCGCTCAGCGCGGTCAGCGTATCCGGCGCCATGCCGAGTTGTTTCAGATCGAGCTTGCCGGCCTGCTTGTCGAGCAGACGCAGCACGACGCGTTCGCCGTGGCCGGCGGGAATCGTGGACACGCGCACGTCGACCGGGCGCCCGGCGATCTTCAATCCGATGCGGCCGTCCTGCGGCAGGCGTTTCTCGGCGATGTCCAGCCGTGCCATGACCTTGATGCGCGATACCACGGCGCTCGCGATCGCCTTCTGCGGTGCCAGGACTTCGCGCAGCACGCCGTCGATGCGAAAGCGCACGACGAGGCGGTTCTCGAACGGCTCGATGTGGATGTCGCTCGCGCCTTCCTTCACCGCTTCGGTGAGCAGCGCGTTGATCAGGCGGATGATCGGTGCGTCGTCCTCGGATTCGAGCAGGTCCTCCGGCTCGGGCAATTCGTCGGCGAGGGTTTTCAGATCCATCTCGTCATCGAAGTCGGCCACCATCGCGCGTGCGTCGTCGCCCTGTTCATAGAGCTCGCGCAGCAGGCGATCGAATCCGGCCGCATCGTGGCGCACGAGTTTCAGCGGCGCGTCGAGGTAGCGGCGCAGTTCGCTCAAGACTTCGGGTTTGACGCCCTCGCGCCAGGCGACTTCGGCCTCGTCGCCATGCCAGGCGACCAGCGTGGCGCCGTTGCGGCGGGCGAAGCCGAAGCTGGGCCGCGGCGGATGCGCAGTCACGGATGCGTGGATCCCGAATCTTTTGGCGCCACGTCCAGCGCCGGCGATTTCAGGAAATCGTGCACTTCCGGCAGCATCGGCTGCTGGCCGCGCGGCGTGATCGTTTCGGAATTTTCGCGCATGCGCAATTGCTCGGTGCGCAGGAAATTGTACTTCTCGCCGGATACCTGCGCCTCGCTTGCCGCATCGCGCAGGATCTTCGGATGCAGGAATACCATCAGATCCTGTTTGGTGTGGTCGTTGCTGCGATAGCGAAACAGGTTGCCGATCAACGGAATGTCGCCCAGCGCCGGCACTTTCTGCACGCTGTCCTTGACGTTGTCCGAGATCAATCCGCCGAGCACGAGCAAGGAATCGTCCTTGACCATCACCGTGGTCTTGATCTCGCGCTTGTTGGTGACCAGATCGACCGCGCCTTGCACCGGCGGCAGCAGGTTGGAGACTTCCTGGTGGATGTCAAGGCGCACCGTGTCGCCGGAATTGATATGCGGCGTGACGGTCAGGGTCAGGCCCACATCCTTGCGCTGGATGGTCTGGAACGGATTGCCGATGCCGGTGGTGTTGCCATTGCTGCCGGAATTGCCACCCGTATTGGTGGTGTAGGAACCGGTCACGAACGGGACTTCCTGCGCGACCTTGATCATCGCTTCCTGGTTGTCGAGCGTCATGATCGACGGCGTGGACAGGATGTTGTTCTTGCCGTTGCTGCGCAGCGCCGAAAGCAGGCCGCCGAGGCTGAGCAACTGCTTGCCGTTCAGCGTGACCGTGTCGAGGTAACCCAGGTTCAGGCCGTTGCCGACGGTGACCGCCGGGCCGCCGGATGCGTTCAGGCCGCTGGTGACATTGAAGATGTTGTTGCCCGGTGTGTTGCCGGTGAAGTTGGTGCCACCCAGCACATGGCTCTTGTCGCCGAGCGGAACCTGCCACTGGATGCCGAGTTCGTTCGCGGTTTC
>JAFEEK010000269.1 GCA_018241165.1 Pseudomonadota bacterium | reverse complement strand
CGTGATGATCGGCGCCGACAGCCGCTTCTACGTCGACAACAACGAGGTGCTCAATCCGGATGTCGCCACGCTCAAGCAGGCGATCGCGCACATCGCCGGCGACGACCACGACATGCCGGTGATCCTGCGTGCCGACGCGATGACGCCGCACCAGGCCGTGGTCACGGCAATGGACGCGCTCGGCCAGCTCGGCTTCACGCACCTGTCGATCGCGACCGTTCGAGCCAAGGACACTGGCAAACAGTGAGCGACGACGCGCACGCTTCGGCTTCCCCCTGGTCCACCTGGCGGCGACTGCTCGGCTACTCGTCGCGCTATTGGCCGATCGCGATACTCGCCGCGATCGGCATGATCTTCGACGCCGCCTGCGGCTCGGCGTTCACCCTGATCATCAAGCCGATGCTCGACGACTTGTTCGTGCACAAGGACAAGGCGACGATCTTCTGGATGCCGATCTTCATCATCGGCCTGTTCCTCGTGCGCGGCATGGCGACCTACACCGCCGGCTACAACATGGCGAAGATCGCGCGCGGCGTGATCCAGACGTTGCGCGAGGAAGTCTTCCGCAAATACCTGACCCTGCCGGCCGCGTTCTTCCAGCGCGAGTCGTCGAGCGTGCAGATCTCGCGCATGACCTTCACCGTCGAACAAGTGGCCAATGCCAGCACGGACGGATTGAAAATCCTGGTCATGGATGGACTGATGATCGTCGGCCAGGTCAGCGTGATGCTCTACCACAGCGCGCGCCTGACCGTGGCGCTGTTCGTGCTCGCGCCGCCGGTCGCACTGATCGTGTGGTACGTGGGCAAGCGTTACCGGCGCATCAGCCATCGCATCCAGGATTCGGTCGGTTCGATCACCGGCATGGTCGACGAGGTCGTCAACGGCCAGCGTGAAGTCCGGATTTATGGCGGACGCGAGTACGAGCAGGGTCGTTTCGCCAGGGTCAACGAGTCGATCCGGCGGTTGAACCTGAAGATCGCCTCGACCAATTCGATGGCGAATGCCGTGGTGCAATTCGTCGCCGCGTTTGCGCTGGCGCTGGTGATTTTTCTTGCCACGCGGCCCGGTGCCATCCTGCGCGAGATGAGCCCGGGCACGTTCATGTCGCTGATCACGGCGATGCTGGTGATGCTGCCGTCGCTCAAGCGCCTGACCACGGTGCAGTCGAACATGCAGCGCGGCGTGGTTGCCGCGCAGGATATTTTCGCCGTGCTCGACACGGATGAAGAACACGATGCCGGCAAGCTGAGGGTCGAACGCGCACGCGGCGAAATCGTTTTGGATGGCGTGTCGTTCGCGTATCCGGGCGCCAACGAATCCGCATTGCGCGGCATCGAACTGCATTGCCCGGCAGGCAGCGTCACCGCCCTGGTCGGGCGCTCGGGCAGCGGCAAGTCGACGCTGGCGAGCCTGATCCCACGTTTCCACGATCCGGAAGCGGGACAAATCCTGCTCGACGGCAAGCCGCTGGCCGATTACGCGCTCGACAATCTGCGCGCGCAGATTGCCTGGGTCGGCCAGCAGGTCGTGATTTTCGACGACACCGTGGCGCGCAACATTGCTTACGGCGCGCTCGGCGGTGCGTCGCGTGAAGCCATCGTCGAAGCCGCGCGTGCGGCGAACGCGCTGGAATTCATCGATGCCTTGCCGAACGGCCTCGACAGCCGCGTGGGCGAGGGCGGGGCATTGCTCTCCGGTGGCCAGCGCCAGCGCATCGCGATCGCGCGCGCGATCCTCAAGGACGCGCCGATCCTGATCCTCGACGAGGCTACCAGCGCGCTGGACAGCGAAAGCGAAAGTCTGATCCAGGATGCGCTCAAGCGCCTGCTGCGCCAGCGCACCGTCATCGTCATCGCGCATCGTCTGTCGACCATCGAACACGCCGATCGCATCGCCGTGCTCGACGCCGGGCGCATCGTGGAAACCGGCACGCATGCCGAACTGCTCGCGCGCGGCGGTCAGTACGCGCTGTTGCACAGGATGCAATTCCGCGACAACGGCGGCAATTGACGCGTGTTCGACGAACGCGAATTGCAGTCGATCTGGTACGGCGGACAGGCGCCGTCGCTGTGGTTGCGCAT
>JAFEEK010000268.1 GCA_018241165.1 Pseudomonadota bacterium | reverse complement strand
TACGGCAACGTCGTCATCATCGATCATGGCCGCCACTACAGCACCCTGTACGGCCACATGTCGCGCTTCGCGAGCGAACGCGTCGGGCAGCGGGTGAGCCAGGGCCAGACCATCGGCTACGTCGGCATGACGGGTCTGGCCACCGGCCCGCACCTGCACTACGAATTCCGCGTCGACGGCGTGCACCGCAACCCGCTCACTGTGACCTTGCCCAAGCCAGAACCGCTACCGGCCACGGAGCTTGCGCGCTTCAAGCAGCAGTCAGCACCGATGCTGGCCAAGCTCGATAAACTCGACAGCCTGCAACTGGCGTCGGCCAAGTAACTTCGTGGCGCCGCAAGCCGCGCTTTTCCTCGGGCTCATCTCCGGCACCAGCGCCGACGGCATCGACGTCGCGCTGGCGAGTTTCGATCCGACCCCGCGTTTGCACGCCGCGTCGACGCATCCATATCCGGAAGACCTGCGTCGGCGCATCCTGGATTTGGCGCAGGGCGACGGCCGCATCGCGCTGGACGATCTCGGCGCGCTGGATGTGGAAATCGCGCGAAGCTTCGCGGATGCAGCCGATGCGCTGTTGCGCCGCGAAGGCATCGCGGCGAAGAAAATTGCCGCGCTCGGATCGCATGGCCAAACCGTGCGTCACCGTCCGCAGCAGGCGCCGCCCTACACGATGCAACTCGGCGATCCGAACGTGATCGCAGAAGCCACCCGCATCACGACCGTCGCGGATTTCCGTCGCCGCGACGTCGCCGCCGGCGGCCAGGGCGCGCCGCTGGCGCCGGCCTTCCATGCCGCGATGCTGCCGCGCGACGGCATTGACCGCGTGGTGCTCAATCTCGGCGGTATCGCCAACATCACGATTCTCGACGACAAGCCGCTGCGCGGATTCGACACCGGACCTGCCAGTTGCCTGCTCGATGCCTGGGCGCAGAAGCATTTGGACGAGCCGTTCGACCGCGACGGTGGCTTCGCTGCGCGCGGCCACATCGATGCGGCTTTGCTCGAACGACTGCTCGATGATCCCTACTTCGCCGCGCCGCCGCCAAAAAGTACCGGCCGCGAAGTGTTCCATCTCGACTGGTTGCGTTCGCAACTGCATGATTCGCGCGCCGCGCCTGAGGATGTTCAAGCCACGTTGGTCGCACTGACCGCGCGCAGTATCGCGAACGCGGTGCACGCGCACGCGCCATCCGCGCGCGAAGTGCTGGTCTGCGGCGGCGGCGTGCACAATCCAGTGTTGATGCGGGCGATTTCCGCGGCGCTTGCCCCGATCCCCGTGGCGAGCACGGCAACACGCGGGATCGATCCCGATTACGTCGAAGCGATGGCGTTCGCGTGGCTGGCATGCGAACGCCTGGCGCAGCGCGCGGTTGAAGATGTCTGCACGGTCACCGGCGCGCGCGGGCCGCGCGTGCTTGGCGCAATCTATTTCGGCGCCTGATCGGGCTTGTCCGCATCCACGAACAGTGGCGTGCCTTCGACTTTCTCGAATGCTTCCAGCGCCTTGCGGAACGCGGCCGATTCGTTCGGGTTCCAGGTACCGCGCATTTCGGCGACATCATGGATTTCGCGATGGGTGACATCGTCGCCGCCCAGCCCGAGGCTGTGACGCAACACGTGGACGATCACTTCGTTGATCGACCAGTTGCGCTCGCGCGCGATCGTCTTGATTCGATCGGCCAACGTGTCGTCGATGTTGCGTACGAGTATGTCCGGCACCGCTGGGTCCTTTGCTGTGCCCCTGCGGGCGGGATTCTGGCAGCAATCGCGCGGGATTTCACGCCTCGCCGCGCACGCTTTCCAGCTTGCGCAGACGCGGCCACAGCCACAGCAATAGCAGCACCGCCGGCGCAATCGCGCAGACGGTGATCACGAAAAACACCGCGTAACCCGACGCCGCGACAATGCCGCCGGCGAAAAATCCCAGCACCTTTCCTGGCAGGTTCACCAGCGACACCAGCAACGCGTATTGGGTCGCCGTGTGTTCGCGGTTGACCAGCGATGACAGGAAGGCGACCGTCGGCGG
>JAFEEK010000267.1 GCA_018241165.1 Pseudomonadota bacterium | reverse complement strand
ATCGACACCGAGGAATTGCTCGGGCTGGTCGATAGCGTCGAACCGCACGACGACGCGGCGCGCGACTCGACCAGCGCGTACCTGGGCGAGATCGGATTGGTTGCCTTGCTCGATGCGGCGAGCGAACGCGAATTGGCAAAGCGGGTGCGCTCGGGCGATGGCGAGGCGCGCCAGCGCATGATCGAGGCGAATTTGCGACTGGTCGTCAGCGTTGCGCGCGGCTATGTCGGTCGCGGCGTGCCGCTGCTGGATCTGATCGCCGAAGGCAATCTCGGCCTGATCCGCGCGGTGGAAAAGTTCGAGCCGGCGCGGCGCCTGCGTTTTTCCACCTACGCGGTGTGGTGGATTCGCGAGGCGGTGCAGCACGCACTGATGCACCAGGGCCGCACCGTGCGCGTGCCGGTGCACGTGTTGCGCGAGTACGCGCAGGTGCTGCGCGCGCGGCGCGAGTTCGTGGCCGCGCACGCGCGCGAACCGGGCATCGAGGAACTGGCGCGTTTGGCCGGCAAGTCGGTCGCCGACGTGGCCGACCTGTTTGCGGCGAACGAGCGCATCAGTTCGCTGGATGCGCCGTTGTCGGAATCCGACGAACGTGCATTGGGCGAACAGATCGCGGTGGGCGAGGCGGACGCCGCAAACACGGAAAACGTCGCGGGCGGCGGCATCGCCGCCTGGGTCGCGCAACTGCCCGAGCGCGAACGCTGGGTATTGGAACGCCGCTTCGGCCTGAACGACCACGGCGTGCAGACCTTGGCCGAGGTTGCCGAGCAACTGGATTTGACGCGCGAACGCGTTCGCCAGATCCAGGCCGCTGCGCTCAAGCGCCTGCGCGCGCTGATGGAACGCGAGGAGAAGGATTAGCCCGGCAGCAGGAACACCGCGACCACGCGCCGGCCTTCGCCGGCCAGCACGTTGAACGTGCGCGCGGCGGCGGCGTTGTCCATGGTTTCCAGACCGATTCCACGCTTGAGGAACTGCGCGAGCACGGCTTGCGGCGGAAACACGGCGCGCGCGCCGGTGCCAAGCAACACGACTTCGGGTTGCAGGGCGAGGATGGCGTCGACCGCGGCGGCGTCGATCCGGTCGGGCGCCTGCGCGGGAAAATTCTCGATGAATTGCGTTGCGCTGAGTGCAAAGCTGCGTTGCAGGGTCCGGTCAACGACGACGACGGATTGCGCGTCGGCGTGGCGCAGGAAGAACTGCCGGTCGTTGCGATGTTCGGTCAATTGCATGGGTTATCGCGGCAACGCCAGTTTCGGCTTGTCCTCATTGCGCCGGTAGAAACAGGCGACGCGGCCGATACTTTGCACGAGTTCGGCTTTCGCGCCTTCGCCGAGTTCGGCGATATGGGCCTTGCGCTCGTCGCGGTCGTCGCCGAGCTTGACCTTGACCAGTTCGTGCTGGTCGAGCGCATTGGAAAACTCTTT
>JAFEEK010000266.1 GCA_018241165.1 Pseudomonadota bacterium | reverse complement strand
GCCACGGCGGTACAAAGTGAAGGCGCGGCTTTTCGGCTGGCCGCAATAGCCGTGGCGGCGTTCGCGGCAGATGGCGCGGCATTGCCGGTCTCGCCCTGCGGTGCCTGTCGGCAAGCCCTGGTTGAATTCGGTGAGGATGCCGCGGTGACGTTCCGCGATGCGCATGGCGGCTGGACGCAAGTCGATTCCGGCGCCTTGCTGCCCTGGCGTTTCGTCATGCCCGGCTAAGCAGCCAGCGCGCATTCCAATGCCAGTTGCGCCATGCGCCCGAGTCCTTGCTCGCGATCGTCGGCAGACAGGTGCGCATCGTGATCCAGATGATCGCTGACGGTGAGTATGGCCAGCGCCTGCACGCCTTCGCGCATGGCCAGGCCGTACAGTCCGGCGGCTTCCATCTCCACGCCGCGAATGCCATGCCGGCGCAACAGTTCAAGCCGGCCGGCCGCTTCGTCGTAGAACGTGTCGGTGCTGAAGACTGCGGACACGCGCGCCGCGATGCCAAGGCGCGCAGCAGCGGATGCGGCCGACTGCAACAGACCGAAATCGGCGCAGGCGGCAAGATCCAGGTCGCCAAACGCATGCCGGTTGAAACGCGAATCGGTGCTGGCCGACTGCGCCAGCAGCACCTCGCCCAACGCGGCATCGCCGATGCCACCGCAGGTGCCGACGCGGATCAGACGGCGCACGCCGTACACACGGATCAATTCGGTGGCGTAGATCGCCGTGGACGCAATGCCCATGCCACTGCCCATGACCGAGATGCGCCGCCCGCGATAGTCGCCGGTGAAACCCAGCATGTTGCGCCGTGCCGTCACCTGGATCGCACCATCGAGCAATGTCTGCGCAATATGCCGGGCGCGCAGCGGATCGCCCGGCAACAGCACGGTGTCGGCGATCGAGCCCGGCGCGGCTTCGATATGCGGCGTACTCATGCGGACACCGTCGCGGTCATCGCGAGAGGATCCCGCGCCTGCGGCAACCAGCGCAACAACGGCGCCGGTAGCGCCGGTTCCTCGCCCACGCGGAAGGCGCTGCGGATACGCGTGGCTGCGGCATCGGCATCCGCCACGGTGCGTGCATGCACGATGGCAAGAGGCTCGCCGCGATCCACGCGCTCGCCACGCCCGCGCACGTCCGCAAGGCCTACTGCGTGATCGATGGGCATTCCCGGCACGCGACGTCCACCGCCCAGATCGACGACGCATTCGCCGAGTTCGCGCACGGCGATGGCCTGGATGAATCCTGCGCGGGTGGCG
>JAFEEK010000265.1 GCA_018241165.1 Pseudomonadota bacterium | reverse complement strand
TACGCGAATTTGCGCCTGCGGATTGATCGCGCGCAGGCGGGCGGCAACCACATCGACCTTGGCGCGGCCGAATTCGCCATCCAGCGCGTGCGACTGGCGGTTGACGTTGGACACGCATACTTCGTCCGCGTCGATCAGGGTCAGTGCGCCGACTCCCGATCGCGCCAGCGCCTCGGCCGCCCACGACCCGACGCCGCCAAGCCCGACCACGGCCACATGCGCGCGCGCCAGGCGCGCGACACTGCCAGCGCCGTAGAGTCGATCGATTCCGGCAAAGCGCGCGTCTGTCACCGTTTTTTTCCGTCCGCTGCAAACGATTACTTTAGCACCCGGTCAGCGCGCGTCGGCCAATCGGCTATGCTAGGCGGTTGTCGTTTTGCGGAGTCCGCTATGCGCCACGTGTTGCTTTTTGTGCTTGGCCTCGCCATCGGCGCCATCGCCACGGCCAACATCGTCGGCGCGCTGCGCCAGCGCGACGCCTATCCGCGCGGACTGATGAATGTGATGCAGCACGATGCGGGTGTTTTGCACCAAGCCGCAAGGAGCAACCGCTGCGATGCCGCGGCGACGGTCGCCCTTGACCAACTGCGAAGCTTGTCTGCCGGTATCGAAACCGCAGTTTATGGCACGGATCCAGCCGACCCGCCATTTGCCGAATACGCGCAAAAGATGCGCACCGCGATTCCATCGACGCTCGACTGCAAGTCGCTGGCGGCGGATTTGCGCAATACCGATGCGGCCTGCGACGCCTGCCACCGGCAGTACCGTTGAATCAGGGATCAGGAATTCGGCAACGGGATGAACTCGGTCTCGCCGGGAACCGGCGCATGGCGCATCGCAGCCCAATCCGCCTTCGCTTTTTCGATGCGTTCGCGCGAGCTGGACACGAAGTTCCACCACAGATGACGATCGCCATCGAGCGGATCGCCACCGCAAAGAATGACGCGAGCAGGCCGTAGCGCGCGAATTTCCACGTCCATCCCGGCAGTCAACACGGCCATTTGCGCGACTGCCAACTCGACTCCGCCCACGGTTATCGGCGAATCCGTGGCATAAACCGCGCGTTCGACATGCTCGGCGGGAACGACCAGCGCCGCGCCTGCGGAAAATTCCGCCGCCACGTAAAACAGCCGCGAAAACGTGTGCACCGGCGAACGCCGCCCGAAGGCTTGGCCGGCGACTAGGCGCAAGCGCACGCCGTTGCTTTCCCACGCCGGCAACGACGCCGCCGGATGATGATGGAACTCCGGCGCGACTTCTTCGGCAGCTTGCGGCAAGGCGACCCAGGTCTGGATACCGTGCATGGACTGGCCGGCGGCGCGCTCGGCTGCGGGCGTGCGTTCGGAATGCACGATGCCGCGCCCGGCCGTCATCCAGTTCACGTCGCCGGCGCGTATGACCTGCACGTTACCCAGATTGTCGCGATGCTCGATCGCACCCTCGAACAAATACGTGACCGTGGCCAATCCGATATGCGGGTGCGGGCGCACGTCCATGCCCTGCCCCGGCGCGAAGCGGGCCGGCCCCATGTGGTCGAAGAACACGAACGG
>JAFEEK010000264.1 GCA_018241165.1 Pseudomonadota bacterium | reverse complement strand
GTCAGCCACTTGTCGGCAGCGGCCCTGACCGCAGCCGGCGTCGCGGCCAAGGTGACGTCGTAATCCTTTTTCCACGCGCCCGGATCGCCACGATAGACCTGGCCCTCGGCCAGCGTCACCGCCTTGCCGGAGAATCCGCCGATCTGTTCCAGGCCGCGAATCGTCGACGCCTGGTACGTGGTCTTGGCGCGTTCGAGTTCGTCCGCGGTCGGGCCGTCCTTGAGGAACTTCGCCCATTCGTCGGCGACGGCAGCGTCGATCCTGGCCACGTCGGCGCCCTTTTTCACGTCGATCTGCAGCAAGGTCATGCTGGCCAGCTCGAACGTCATGTTGCCGACCGACACGTCGTCGGCGAGCTTGTCCTGGTAGACCAGACGCTGGTACAGGCGCGAGGTCTTGCTGCCACCCAGCACATTGGCGGCGAGGTCCAGCATCAGGCGATCGTTGCCATCGGCGGCCAGGCCCGGCGTGTTCCACTCGCGGTAGATGCGCGTCTGCGGAACATTGTCGGTCATCGTGCCGTGCGTGGACTTGTCGTTCGGCGCGATCCACGCCTGCGGACGCGGCACCTGCGGTCCGGCAGGAATGTCACCGAAGAACTTCATCGCCTTTTCGCGCGCCTGATCCGGCGTGATGTCGCCGACCAGCACCAGCGTGGTGTTGGCCGCACCGTAGTAATCCTTGAACCACTGCTTGACGGTATCCAGCGATGCGGCATTCAAATCCGCCATCGAGCCGATCGTGTCGTGGTGGTAAGGATGATTGGCCGGGAAGGCATTGACCTGAAGGTCTTCGTAAACGCGACCGTAAGGCTGGTTCTCGCCCTGGCGCTTTTCGTTCTGCACCACGCCGCGCTGCACGTCCAGTTCCTTCTGCCCGATCGCGCCGAGCAGGTGGCCCATGCGGTCGGATTCCATCCACAGCGCCATGTCCAGCGCGGTGGTCGGCACGGTTTCGAAATAATTGGTGCGATCCAGCCAGGTGGTGCCGTTCATGCCGGTCGCGCCGGCCAGTTCGAACGGCTTGAAGTAGCTGCCCTTGTGGTTCTCCGAACCGGAAAACATCAGGTGTTCGAACAGATGCGCGAAACCGGTCTTGCCATCGGGCTCATAACCGGAACCGACGTGATACCACACGCTGACCGCGACGATCGGCGCCTTGTGATCCTCGCTGACGACAACGGTCAATCC
>JAFEEK010000263.1 GCA_018241165.1 Pseudomonadota bacterium | reverse complement strand
TGCCGGGCAGGTCGCGATCGCAATCGCGGCAAGCGCACCCACCACAATGATGAAAAGTATAAAACGCCGCAAATGCTTCATTGTTTCGCGTCTTGCAAGGTCACGCGCGCGTTCACCAATCCGAGTCCCTGCGACTTGTCCACGGAAAGATCCGTCACCGACACGCCATAGTCGCGCGCCAACGCTTCCATCCAGTTGGATAGCGCATCGAAATCGACGATCTCGAAGCTCACGCGCACGCTCGCCGCCCCGGTCGGTTCAACGCGCTTGAGCGCATCGCCGAGTCCATCCGCGCGCGCGGTGGCATCGGCGAGCGCGAGCAACGACTTGCCCTGGCGCGCGACATTGCCGCGCGCGCCTTGCGCATGCAGCTCGCGCGCTTGCGCCAGCGACTGGCGCATCCAGGCCAGATCCGCGCGTTGCTGCGTCACCTGCGCGGAAAGGCTGGCGCGCGCACGCGACAACGGAATCCACAGCAACGCCCAGACCAGCAGGATCGCAACGACGCTGCCGCCGACCAGCAGCACGCGCCGGTCGCGCGCGGATTGCGCGTTCCACCAGGCGCGGATCATGGCGCGGCTCCGGCGATGCGCAGGCGGCCATCGACGCCGTCCGCGCCGGAATTCGCGGCGGTGACTTCCACTTTCAGCCCTGGCAATCCGGCCAGGCGCTCGCGCATCAGGTCCAGGGTTTGCACGTCGGGTGCGCGCAGCGCGAGCTCCAGCGTCGCGTTGTGGTATTCCATGCCGGCAAGCGTCGTGCGCGTGGTGCTGGACAGGATAGGCGCGATCTTCGCGAGCAGGCGCATCAGGCCGGTGCCGCCCCCACCATGTGCGCCGCGCATGGCGCTGTCCATGAGCTGGCGCGGATCGCCGGCGACCTTGTCCATGTCCGGAAACGCATCGTGCAGCACGCCACGCGCTTCGCGCTCGAGTTGCGCGGACTGGCGCGACAGGCGCCAGCAGTCGGCACCGTAAAAGACGAACAGCAAAAGCAGCGCCGCCGCGGCGAGCATGGCCGCAGCACGCCACAACCGTTGCGCCGGCGCCTGCCGGTGCGCAGGCGCAAACTCTCCCTGCAACAGGTTTACGGCAGGTTCGCGTTGCAACTGCGCGGCGAAAAACGCCAACGCATCGTGCTGACCGGCGCGCAAATCGTGCGTCGTGCGCGAGGCGGGTTTTTCCGCAGAGGCATCGAGTATCGCGATCCAGTTCGACAAATCCGCAAGCGCACAGGCGCCGGCCGCAGCGACCGTGTCGCGCCACAGCGCGCGATCGCCGTCGAGAACGATGCTGGCATCGGGCAGGCACTGGCATTCGGAATAGATCGCATCGGCGCGGATGCCGTCGCGCGACAGTCGATCGATCCAGTCGCGCAGCACGGCGCGCGCGACCACGGCGACGGACATGCGATCGCCATCGAGCCGGTCGAGTGCCGCGAAATGCTGATCCTCGACGCTGCCGGCGATGCGGTCCTCGAGCGCAAACGGCAGCGCCTTGATCGCCTGCGCGCGCGTTCCGGGCAAGGTGGGCGTTTCCAGCAGCAGCACCTGCTCGCCCGGCACGATCGCGACGACGCGCTGCGCGCGCTCCAGCGCCTGTGCCGGCGGCGCACCGGCATTCGTGCCGGACAACGCGCGGCCATTGGCGTCCTGCGCCAGCCATTCCAGGTGGCCGTCGGCGTTAAGTCGGATCAACAAGCGTTCGGACATGGTCTGTGCAGCGCGCGGACGTGTCCGGATTGTAGCAGCGCG
>JAFEEK010000262.1 GCA_018241165.1 Pseudomonadota bacterium | reverse complement strand
GGCCGCACCCGCGACATGGAGATCATCGGCTTCGGCCAGTCGCAGATGGATCAATACCTCGCCGATGTGCTCAAACCCGCGGGCCGCACGATCAGCCCCGACGCCGAGCCCGAAAACGGATTCTTCTATCGATCCGACCAGCTCAATTTCGCACGACGCGGCGTGCCGGTGCTGTACGCGCAAGTCGGCTTCGACAAGCTCGACGGCGGTGTCGCCGCGGGCCGCTCGGCGTACGACGATTTCACCGCGCATCGCTACCACAAGCCCGCGGACAACTACGACCCGAACTGGGATCTGTCCGGCGTGATCGAAGACGTGCAGGCGCTGTACGCGGTCGGCAAGCGCCTCGCGGACGAATCCACGTTTCCGCAATGGTCGGCCGACAGTGAATTCCGCAGCGCGCGCGAGGCGTCGATGAAGGCGTCGGAGCGTAAATGAGTACACCCCCTTCGGCACGAAGGAGGTCGCTGCGCAGCAGTGGAGGGATGACGGCAAAGCACATCCCCCTCAATCCCCCTTCCTGCGGAAGGGGGAAGATGAAAGGCGTACTCGTTCTGCTGCGAGAGACGAATCGCAGGCCTGCAGAGGCTTTGGGCTACCACTGACATGCTCGACTTTACCGCCATCGTTCCCATCCTCTTCGCCGGTGCCGTCATCGCTGCACTGATCGCGCTGGCGCAAGCCTTTGCGGTGCGCCGGCACTGGCGCGCGCGACGGCGCTTCGCCTGCGCGCATCGCAGCGCGTGGCTGCTCGTGTTCGTGCTGCTCGCGATCCTGCTCGCCGGAATGGGGCTTGCGTTGCGCGGCTACGGGCTACTTACGGCCGAAGCGCCGGTGGCGACCGTGCAGGCGCGCCAGCTCGGACCGCAGTGGTTCGGCGTGCGCGTGGATTTTCCCGATGGCACGCATCGCGGCGCCGACCTGCACGGCGACGAATGGCAGCTCGATGCGCGCGTGATCAAGTGGTCGCCGCGTGCGGTCGCACTCGGCGCCAAGCCGCTGTTTCGCGTCGATCGCCTGTCCGGCCGCTATCGCGAAGCCGCACAGGCCGGCTCAACCATTCCCAGCGTCATCGCGCTCGATGCCGATTCCGTGGTCGATCTGTGGCGGCTCAAACAGGACTTCCCGCGCGCTCTGCCGTGGATCGACGCCGACTACGGCAGTGCCGCCTTCCTGCCGCTGGTCGATGGCGGCAAGTACGCCGTCACCATCAGCCCGCTCGGCGGACTCGTCGCGCGTCCCGCCGATGCGACGACGGCGGAAAAGCTCAAGGCGAACGACTGGTAGATTTTTCCGCGCGCAGGGTTTTCTCATACCGCCACGCATCCGTGCCGTCTTCGTAGAAGCAGGCATACGCGCCGAAGCGGCGATAGCCGAGTCTTTCGTACAACGCAATCGCGCCGGCGTTTTTTTGCGCCACTTCCAGGCGCATGCGCGTGCATCCCCGCGCGCGCGCACCGCGCTCGACCGCGCGCAACAGCGCCTTGGCGATGCCGCGGCCGCGCGCCGCGTCGTCCACGGCGATGGAATACAGCCGTGCGATGTCGCTGTCCTTGCGGAACAACGCGACCGCCTTGCCGAGCAGGCCGCCGCGATCCACCGCCGCGAGCACCAGCGCGCGCGGGTTGGTCAGGTGATGGCGGTACTGGCGCGGCGAAAGGTGATCGGTGGTGAAGGCGCGGCGCTCCAGCGCGACCAGGACGGGCAGGTCGGCAAGAGTGGCGCGGCGGATGCGGAAGGCGACAGGCATGGCGGCGAGCCTATTTCAGCGCTGCGCATGACGCAATGCTGAATGCGCGACCAGTCGCGCTTGCGCGCGGTTTCGACTGTGTCAAACTAGCGCCCCCGAGCCTTGCGCCGATGCCCATGTCCGAACCGCCGATATTTCCAGCGGACCGCTCCAAAGCGGCCATTCAGGCCATGCTTTTTGATTTTGTGTACTGACCACGCATGAGCAGATTGGTCATCGTGGTGGAGAAGGCGACCGACTGGGGTTCGTATTTCCCGTCCGACAATGTCGTCGCCGCGCAGGATTACCTCAAGGAATCCATCAGCCTGGACGACGAGCGCGTGCAGGTCATCAACCTGTGTCGCAGTTACAAATACCTGGGCGTTGGTTATTACGTCTCGCTGCTGGCGGAGGCGCGCGGACACAAGGTGATCCCCTCGGTACGCACGATCAACGATCTGCGCAAGCGTGCGCTGTACGGTCTCGACATCGAGGACCTCAACCAGAAGCTCACGAATTTCCTCCCTGCCGGCGGCCGCGACACGACCGACCTGGGCGTGCTGGTGTATTTCGGCGAGACCAGCTACGCGGCGCTGTCGGATCTGGCGCGCCAGGTCTTTGAAACCTTTCCCTGCCCGATCCTGCGCCTGGAGTTCGAGCGCGACAAGGTCTGGCAGATCAGCGCGATCAAGCCGGCCAGCCTGCACACATTGGCCGATCCGCAGGAAGATTCCTT
>JAFEEK010000261.1 GCA_018241165.1 Pseudomonadota bacterium | reverse complement strand
GCATCGCCGTTCTGTTCCCAGGTCAAATCGCCGCTGCCGCCGTCGCGAGCGTTGGATACGCCGATGTGCGCGGTGAGCGTCCAGTGCACGAGCGGCGTGAGCATTGCTTCGCGCGCCTGCTGCGCGGCCAGCGCCGCCGGCGTCTCGCGCACGCGCATGGGCGCGCAGGCGGCGAGCGCGAGCACGACGACAAGAGCCGCCAGTCTGGTCATTCCGGCGAAAGCCGGAGTCCATTTGCCTTTTCCTAGCCCAAGCAAGATCACGATGGATTCCGGCTTTCGCCGGAATGACGAGCAAAAGGATTTGCTCACAGCGACATTGCAGGAGTTTCGCCTCATGACTCAAGGCGCTTCATCGTTTCCAACAGCACCTTGTTCTTCGCGTCCTTCTTCCGCCCCTGCGCCCAGATCTTGCGCGCCTCGTCCTTGTCGCCGGACACCCACAGCACTTCGCCCAGGTGCGCGGCGATCTCCGGATCTGGCTGTTTCGCATACGCGGCGCGCAGGTGTCCGACTGCCTGCTTGAGATGTCCGAGCCGGTATTGCACCCAGCCCATGGAATCGATGATGGCGGGCTCATCGGGTTTGATCGCGAGCGCCTTTTCGATCAAGGCCAGCGCTTCGGCCTGATCCTTGGTGCGGTCGGCAAGCGTGTAGCCCAACGCATTTAGCGCATCCGCGTTGCCAGGCTGCTGCTCGAGCAGGCGGCGCAGGTCGCGCACGGCGGCGTCCACGTGGTTCAAGTCGTCGTTGAGCAAGGCGCGCGCATAGAGCAGGCGCGGATCGTCCGGCAGCACTTGCAAGCCGCGATCGTAAACAGCGACCGCGTCTTCATCGCGCTGGTGCCGGCCAAGGATTTCGGCTTCCATCAAAAATGCATCACCGACCTGCTTGTCGTCGTCGCCACTTCGCGCCTGCAACTGGTGCAGCAGGTCCAACGCCTGGGTGGTGTGCCCGGTCTCGTCCAGCAGCAAGGCGGTGCGCAATTGCGCCTGCGCCCAATGCTCGTCGGTGGCCGGCACTTTTTCGTACCAGTCCAAGGCTTCGGATTTGTGTTCCTGCAATTCCGCCAGTTGCCCGAGCAGGTTAAGGCGCGTCGCGTTGCGTGGCGACTTGTCGGCCAGCAATTCCTTGTACAGCGACGCGATCAGCGCCTTGTCGTTCGCCCGCGCGGCATAGGCAGCGCGCGCGGAATACGAGTAATCATCCTGTTTGCCGATGGCGAGCACCTTGGCCGCCTCGACGTTGTCGCCCATCTGCCCAAGGACAGTCGCATACGCCACGCGCAGGTGCGTGTCTGCGGCATTGCGCTTGAGCGCTTCGACGAACAGCGCGCGCGCGCCGGACTTGTCGCCGTCCTTGAGCCTGAGTTCCGCACCCCAGACATAGGCCGGCGCATCGCCGAAGCGGGTAATCGCCTGCTTTGCCAGCGCGTCGGCCAGAACCCGATCGTCCAGGTGATCGGCAAGCTCGCTCACTGCAACCCAGGTCGCGGATTTCTTGCCGAGTGCGTCGGGCGTAGCCAGTTTTTGCAGCAGCGCGGCGGCTTGCGCCTTGTCGGCATTTGCGAGCAAAACGCGACCGATCGCGCGCCAGCCCGTGGCGTCCGGTTGATGCGCGAGGCGCTGAAGATCCACAAGCGCCGCATCGGACTTGCCATCGTGCAACGCCAGTCGCGCGCGCCACTGCCACAATGCCGGTTCGTCCGCGCGCAATTGCTGCCAGCGCGCGACGCCCGATCGCGCCAGTTCCCAATCCTTTGCGGCGATGGCCACTTCCACCGCTTCGTCAGCCAACGCCGGATCGTCGCTGCGTGCCGCGGCTTTCGCAAACTCGTTGGCCGCCCTGGCGACGTCACCGTTTTCCAAAGCGAACTGCCCGGCCAGTTTCATCGCCAGCACGTCGTCTTCCGGCGCAGCCGGAGCCACGGCAAGTTGCTGCAGGGGCTGCGGCGCGGTGGCGGTCTTGCGCGCCGCCGGCATGCTGGCGCATCCGGCAAGGACAAGCGCAAGAGCGGTGGTGGGAAGGCGGTACAATAATGTCATCGGATTTTTCCTGACGCTGCGCCTAGTTTAGCCGACCCGCCCTGCCCGCATGACCTTGATCGCTTTAGGCCTCAACCACCAGACCGCGCCCTTGCCCGTGCGCGAAAAGGTAGCGTTTGCGCCCGAGGCTATGCCGGCGGCATTGTCCGATCTTGCAAACCAGACTGGCGTGAACGAAGCGCTGATCCTGTCCACCTGCAACCGCACCGAGTTGTATGTGGACGTGGACGCCGGCGCCGAAACCGTGCCGCGCGATTGGCTGCTGGGCCATCACGATTTGGACGCGCGCCGGCTCGACGAGTTCCTCTACCGGCATGCGGACAACGCCGCCGTGCGCCATCTGTTCCGCGTCGCCACGGGCCTGGATTCGATGGTGCTCGGCGAGCCGCAGATCCTGGGCCAGGTGAAGGATGCCTACCAGCTCGCGCGCGGCGCCGGCACCCTGCGCG
>JAFEEK010000260.1 GCA_018241165.1 Pseudomonadota bacterium | reverse complement strand
TTCTGCGCCAGCGAAAACGCGCGCCTGCCGAGCTGGAACGAATGGGAATTCGCCGCCGCAGCAGACGCCACGCATGCCGACGCGCGCAGCGATCCGGCCTGGCGCGAGCGCATCCTCAACTGGTACTCGCGGCCATCCAACGCGGCGGTCGCGCGCGTGGGCGGCGAAGCGAATTTCTACGGCGTGCGCAACCTGCACGGACTGGTCTGGGAATGGGTGGACGACTTCAACGCCCTGCTGGTCGCCAGCGACAGCCGCGACCAGAACGATCCGGATCGGCTCAAGTTCTGCGGCGCCGGCGCGCTGAACCTGCGCGACCGCGACAACTACGCCGTGCTGATGCGCGTGGCGATGCTGTCCGCACTCAAGGCCGCAGACACCACGGTCAACCTCGGTTTTCGCTGCGCACGCTCAACTACGTCAGGAAACACACCATGAAACGCATCGGACTGCTCGCTCTTTTTCTCGCCTTCGCCATGCCGGTGCGCGCTGCCGAACTGCCCGGCGATTCCGTCTATCGCCTGCCGATCGCGCTGACCGACCAGGACAACCGCGCGTTCCATCTCACCGACCGTGCCAGCAAACCGCAACTGGTGAGCATGTTCTACACCTCGTGCCAGTTCATGTGCCCGCTCATCATCGAAGAACTCAAGCGCACGCAGAACGCGATCGACGCGGGCAGCCACGCGAAGCTGCCCGTGCTGATGGTCAGCTTCGATGCGGCGCACGACACGCCGGCGACGTTGAAAGAAGTATTCGGCAAGCGCAAGATCGACGCCGCGACGTGGACGCTCGCGCACGCCGATGCCGCCAGCGTGCGCCAGCTCGCGGCCGTGCTCGACATCCAGTACCGTGCCCTGCCCGACGGCGATTTCAATCACACCTCGGTGCTGATCCTGCTCGATGGGCAAGGCCGCATCGTCGCGCGATCAGAGAAGATGGATGGCGTGGATGCGGAATTCGTGGCGGCGGCGAAGAAGTTGCTTGCAACGCAATAAAAAGAAGGGGCGTCTCGGCGACTTCGTCAACGTTAGCCATGCTGCGCCAGTTTGCTGGCCGCCCATTGGTTCAGGCTGACACCCTGTTGTTCCGCCTCGCGCGCCAGTCGCGCATGCAGACTACGCGGCACGCGTACCAAAAATTTGCCGCTATAGGCCGAAACAGGCGCAGCCACGCTCGGTTTCGGGATCATGCGCTTGGCCACCTTGGCCGCTTGCAGCCACGCCGCGATGGCATCTTGCGCTTCACGCGCCGCCTCGGCTTCGGTTTTTCCCCATGCAGAGCAGCCGGGCAGATCAGGGGCTTCGGCAATGAAGCCTTTGTCCTCCGCCGACCAGAAGATGTTGAGTGGATAGCGGCTCATTGGATGTCTCCGAATTTCTCGATCATCGCGGCCAACTGGCGCGCTTGGTATGGCGGGATGAAGCCACCGCAGTTCTGAAAATTCAGGCCGACCGGTTCGCCCGTGCGCGCGTACGCCACATGCGAACCTGCACCACCTTTGTGCACGAACCCCAACAGTTCGGCTGCCTTGCAGGCATCATGGAAGCGCACCTGCTTGGCATTGGCCATGATGGCAAGCAGGAGCTTGGTCTTCACATTCATTGCTGGATGATATCATATTCGGTATCACTCCATGTCGATGCATTCAGCGGATGCTGTCCGTAGGGCGAGCCACATGGATGTGGCCGGTTCAAGCTTCGCGAAGCTGTGAAAGGGGACGCAACAAAAACGGGCGCCGCAGCGCCCGTTTTTCTTCGTTGCCCGGGCTCGCGAACTACGCCGCCTTCTGCCACTGCCCCAGCGCGGCGAGGCCATTCTCTTTCGCGCGCTGCGACACCGTCTTCTGCGCCGCGGCGAAGTTCTTAGCCATGTCCTTGGCCCACAGCTGCAGCGCGGCCGACTGCATCGCGCGGCCGTAGCTGAAGGACAGCGGCCACGGGTGCGGACCGATCTGGTTCATGGCATTGAGGTGCGCGGTGGCCTGTTCATCGGATTGACCGCCGGACAGGAACACGATGCCCGGAATCGCCGCCGGCACCGACGCCTTGAGGCAGCGCACGGTCGCTTCGGCGACTTCGTCCACGTCCGCCTGTTGGGCGCAGCTCTTACCGGAGACCACCATGCTGGCCTTGAGGATGGTGCCTTCGAGCATGAC
>JAFEEK010000025.1 GCA_018241165.1 Pseudomonadota bacterium | reverse complement strand
TTCCCGGACAAGGAACACTTCGGCCGGATCTTCTACAACCAGGCACGCTTGAGCGCGCAGAACATTCCGCAGATCGCGGTGGTGATGGGGTCATGCACCGCCGGCGGCGCTTATGTGCCGGCGATGTGCGACGAGGCGATCATCGTCAAGGAACAAGGCACGATCTTCCTCGGCGGCCCGCCGCTGGTGAAGGCCGCGACCGGCGAAATCGTCGATGCAGAAACGCTCGGCGGCGCCGACGTGCACACGGCCATCTCCGGCGTTGCCGACCACTTCGCGCAGAACGACGCGCACGCGCTGGCCATCGCGCGCGACATCGTCGCGAGTTTGAACCGCAAGAAGTCGATACCGCTGGCGTTGGCCGAACCGCAGGAACCGAAGTACGCGGCAACAGAACTGTATGGCGTGGTTCCGCAGGACACGCGCCGCCCGTTCGACATTCGCGAGGTGATCGCACGCATCGTCGACGCCTCCGAATTCCACGAGTTCAAGGCGCGCTACGGTAAAACCCTGGTCACGGGTTTCGCGCACATCCACGGCTACCCGGTCGGCATCGTCGCCAACAACGGCATCCTGTTTTCGGAAAGCGCGCTCAAGGGCGCGCACTTCATCGAGCTGTGCAACCAGCGCAACGTGCCGCTGGTATTCCTGCAGAACATCACCGGATTCATGGTCGGCAAGAAATACGAACAGGCCGGCATCGCCAAGGACGGTGCCAAGATGGTCACGGCTGTGGCCTGTTCGCATGTACCTAAATTCACCGTGGTAATCGGCGGCAGCTTCGGCGCGGGCAATTACGCGATGTGCGGCCGTGCCTACGGCGCGCGCTTTTTGTGGATGTGGCCGAACGCGCGCATCAGCGTGATGGGCGGCGAGCAGGCCGCTTCGGTACTCGCCACGGTCAAGCGCGACGGCATCGAAGCCGCCGGAAAATCGTGGTCGAAACAAGATGAAGAAGCGTTCAAGACTCCGATTCGCGAGCAGTACGAGCGCCAGGGCCATCCCTACTACGCCAGCGCGCGGCTATGGGACGACGGCATCATCGATCCCGCCGACACGCGCCGTGTCCTGGGTCTTGCGATCTCGGCTTCGTTGAATGCGCCGATCGAAACCGGCCGCTACGGCGTGTTCCGGATGTGACGCGATCAGGCCGTCGCCTGCGGCGCCGCAGCCGGTGCCGCACGGGAGGAGGCCACATGTCCTCGCGTCATCCAGCGCATGCCGGACACGAGCACGATGGCGGTAACCAGCCAGAACGCGATCTGCATGCCGGCCGGACGCGCGTCATAGCCAACCAGGATGTGCATTGCCTTGCCGACGACCGACCCGTTGTCGAGCAGGGCCGAGGTGTTCCACAACTGATTGTCCCAGGCCGGCAACCAATTGGCCTGGATCAGGAAGCGCGCCGCGGTCGAGGCCAGGCCCGCGGCCAGCAGGATCAGCATCCAGTTCGTCGCGCTGAAGAAATAACGCAGCGGGATGCGCAGCAAACCGAAATACAGCGCGAAGCCGACCGCGACGCCACCGGCGATACCAGCCGGGATGCCGAGGAACAGATCGGTTTTGCCGGCGCCACCCGCCGCCATGCCGTACAGGAACAGCACGATTTCGGAACCTTCGCGCAGCACCGCCAGTGCGACCACCGCAAGCAGCATCGCCAGCGAACTGGATCCGGCCTTGACCGACTGGCCCACGGACTGCATCTGTTGCGTCAGCTCGCGACCGTGGCTGGACATCCAGATCACATGCCAGCCGATCATCAACACGGCGGCAAGAAGAACGCAGGCGTTGAAAAGTTCCTGGCCGGAACCGCCGACCGCATCGGCGATCGCGCCGGCAAACAGAGCCACGATGATCGCACCGACGACGCCCAGCCCGATGCCGCCGCCGATGAAACGCCCGCGCCCGACGACGCCGCGCGTGGCCGCCGCCACGATCGTCACGATCAGCGCGGCTTCCAGCACCTCACGAAACACCAGCAAAGCAATACCGAGCATGCGATTACTCCGCGATCAGGACACCCTTGCCGGTGTCCTGGTGGAAATCGTCGAAAAACTTGTAACTGCCCTTGTCGAGCGGACCGATGTAAACGTTGATCGTGCTGTTGGGCAGCACGATCTTCTCGCGATTCATGTCGGTGCTTTCGAATTCCGACGGCGTGCTGTCGGTATTCTTGACCAGCAGCTTGAATTTGGTATTCGCCGGCACCTTCAACTGCACCGGATCGAAGCTCTGGTTGCGGATCGTCAATTGGAACTCGGGCATATCCGCGGCCAGCGCGGACATGCCAACCATCAGCAAACTGCACAGGGTGAGAAGGCGCAACATGGTGCGGTTCCTCGAAAAATACCCGTCAAATGATAATGGTTCGCATTTGAAACCGCAAGCCGGATCGCGACCTGCGTACAACACGCAGCCACACTTTCGCATACAATACAGAAATCTGTATTAATGCGATCAGATCATGAAAACCACGCTCGACATCAAAGACAAGCTGCTCGCGGACGCAAAGGCGATGGCGGCGCAGCAGCGCACCAGCCTCACACGCCTGATCGAAGAGGGCCTGCAACTGCGCCTGCGCAAACAGCAGACAGCGGCACGCCGGGTATCCCTGCCCGTGTTTCGCGGCAAAGGCGGTCTCGCATCCGGGCTTGACGGCCTCGTCAACAAGGCCATGCTGGACGCGGCCGACGATGACGCCTGATGTCAACGTACTCGTAGCCGCATCGCGCAGCGATCATCCGCACCATGCCATCGCGCGTGCCTGGCTGGAAGACGCGCTGGTCGGCGCCGCACAAGGCGCCACATTGAAACTTCAAGCTTTTGTGGTGGCGAGCTTCCTGCGCCTTGTCACCCACCCGAAAATCTTCGTGCAGCCGACGCCGACGGCCGAAGCACTGCGTTTCATTGATGCGATGTTGTCCATGCCGGGTGTGGAGCAGCCGACGCTTGGCAGCGAATGGCCGCAACTGCGGCACTTGTGCGCGCACCACGCGATTGCCGCCAACGATGTACCGGATGCGTGGCTCGCCGCCGCCGTACTCCATCAGGGCGAGCACCTCGTCAGTTTCGACGGGGGCTTCAAACACTGGCTACCACGCAGCCAATTCACTCGGCTGGCGGCGTAGTTGGTATAACACTTGCTGGATATGGGAAGATGGGGAAAGACTGTGAACGCAATGAATCGATACCTCGGCTTCCTGCTCTGCTGCATTGGCTTGGCAGCCCCAAGTGCGCACGCCCAGAACATCGCCGGTACCTATACCGGCACCTACACCGGCGCGGAAAGCGGATCGCTCACCATCACGATTGAAAGCGACAACCGGACTGTGAAATGCGATTTTTCCGGGAATGTATTTTATGGTTTTGCATCCGTCTACCCCAGTCCGTTAAACCAGTTTGCCTTCAGCTGCTCCGGTACCAGTTCGCCAAACAATTTTTGGCTCGCCGAAACACTTACTGCAGCCAGCATCGGCGCACCTTCTTTCCAAGGTATATGGCAACACAGCATTCCAGGCCCCCAAGGCACCGTACACCAAGGAACCTTCGTCGCAAGCCTTGCATCAGGCGGCAACAGCTCAGCCGCCATTGACGCCAGCTACACCGGCTCGTGGTACGACCCTGCGCAATCCGGACAAGGTTTCAATATCGAAATTCTTGGCAACCAGTTGCTGGCTTACTGGTATGTGTTCGACGACGCGGGCAAGCCGGCGTGGATATATGGTGTTGGACCAATCACTGGCAATACCGCAAGAATGACTGCCTACCGAATGATCGGCGGTCGATTCCCGCCGCTGTTCAATTCGGCAGCCACTTCCGAGCAACCGTGGGGAACATTGGCCTTCACGTTTACCGGTTGCAAATCGGGCCAGATGAGTTGGACAACAAGCGTTTCCGGTTTCGGGACAGGCTCCGGCTCGATGCCGTTGACGCGACTGACGGTTCCGAGCGGGATCAGTTGCCAGTGATTCGACTCAAGCTGCGCCGGCAGCAATAGACCTGTGCTCAATCGCGCCTACCCCGCCGCGTAGACCAGGTCCGTTTCGAATTCTGCCTTGTCCTCGGCATCCGCCACAAAGCGGCCGGATGCGTCGAGTTCGGCAAACAGGCCGCCTTGCGCGACGAGTTCGGCGTAACGCCCCTGCTCGACCAGTTCGCCGTCCTTGAGCACGAGGATCAGATCCGCGTTGCGCACCGTGGACAGCCGGTGCGCGATCACGAACGTGGTGCGATCGCGAGTCAACGTGCCCAACGCGCGCTGGATGCGGGCCTCGGTGGCGTTGTCCAGCGCGCTGGTGGCCTCGTCCAGGATCAGGATCGGCGCGTCCTTGAGCATGGCCCGCGCGATCGACAGGCGTTGGCGTTCGCCGCCGGAGAGCGAACGCCCGCGTTCGGCGACCAGAGTCGCATAACCATCCGGTTTGACCACGATGAAATGGTGCGCCTCGGCTGCCTGCGCGGCGGCTTCGAGTTCAGCCGGCGAGGCATCCGGTTTGCCGATCAGCAGATTGTCCGCAATGGAACGGTAGAACAATCCCGGGTCCTGGAACACGACCGCAATGCGACTGCGAAGTGAGTTCAGGCTGACCTCGCGGATGTCGATGCCGTCGATCGTGATGCGGCCTTCGCTCGGATCGTAGGCGCGATACAGCAAGCTCAGCGCGGTGGTCTTGCCGGCGCCGGTCGGACCGACCAGGGCGATGGTGCTGCCGGCCCTTGCAGTGAAGCTCAAATGCTTGAGCGCCGGATGCGTCACTTCATAGCCAAACGACACGTTGTCGAACACGACGTCGCCTTTCACGGCGGGCAGGTCCGGCGCACCGGGTTTTTCCTGCAACACTTCCTTGGTGTCGAGCACGGCAAAGAAATCGCGCAGCGAATGAGTCTGGAAAAACAGACCGGAAATGAACGAGGCGAATTGTTCGAGCCGGCCGATCAGCATCATCGCAAATCCCACGAAACTGACGATACCGCCGACGCTGACCTCGCCCTTGCCGTTGAGCGCCGTGCCGAGCGCGAAGATCGCCACCACCGTGAGCGTGCTCGATGCGCGATTGGCCACGGTCAACCACGCCCAGCCGCGCAGCACCGGATATTGAGCGTTCAGCACCTTTTTCATCATGTCGCGGAT
>JAFEEK010000259.1 GCA_018241165.1 Pseudomonadota bacterium | reverse complement strand
GGATTCTGCTCCACCGTCTCGCGCAGCGCGATTCCCGTCGGCGTGGCGACCATCTCGATATCCGCCGAACGGATCCAGTTTTCGTAGGTCGTCATCAGTTTCGATTGCTGCGCCATTTCAGCTTGCTTGTCCGCCGGCATCATTGCCTGCGTGCGCGCGAAGACCTGCGCCAGCATGCCGTAGAACTTGCCACTGAAATGCATGCGCCAGAACACCGGCTCGCTGGCGGCGGGTGCGTTCAGATAAGCGCCAAGGCCCGTGTCCTCGCCCTTGCCGACCGCGATTGCCAATGCTGTTGACGACATCGCCGCGAACGCCGGCGCATCCAGCATCGGGATGAGTCCCGCCGGCAGCGCGACGGGCTTGCCGTCTGGCGCAAGTTTCAAATCCTTGAGCGGGGCTGCGGCCATCTGCGCCATTGCCAGCGCGACGGTGGGATTGTCCGAAGCCATCAGCAGCCTGCCGGTGACATTCGGCATCGCATCGGCGTTCGCGCCGAGTTCGAACGAATCCAGCGTGAAACGGATTCCGGTCAGGTCGCTCGCGGGCGGCGGCACGGTGATGTCGATTTTCTGCTTCAGGTCCGCAAATCCTGCATTCAGCGCAGCGAGGCTGGGGCAGGCGAAGGGCTTGGTTGCGACTGCATTGGCCTGCAGCAGGAGGAAATCCTTGAGCTTGAGCACCGGCAGCGACAGCGCCACATCGAGCACGCCTTCGCCCGCCTTGCCGGTGCCCGGCGCGGCGCCAAGCGCGGTGGCCAGTTGCGCCGCCAGTGCGGGCTGCATTTCCAGTTGCGCGCCCACGCGAACGCGCTGCGGACTCATTTCGTTGGCGCCCATCACCAGTCGCGGGAACTTGTGCGCGAGCTCGATGTATTCGCCCTTGCACGCCGCGTCGCTGCCGGTGGTCGGCAGACCCAGCGCGGTAGCGATCTCGCGGTCGCTGCCTTGCGGTGGCGCGGTCAGGCGTCCGGCAATCCCGACGATATCGACGTAGCCTTCGCCATGGTTCGAATAGCCGTATTGCTTGGCGAGTTTTTCCAGATCGCCGGATTCGGCGAGCGATTTCGCGGGGCGATCCAGTCCGAGCAGGGTGCGCTTGAGCGCGTCGCTGGCATTCGCCGGCGCTGCGGTAGCGACGAATTGCGAACCTTCGATCGCGAACATGGCCGAGATGTTTTCGGCGTCGAAGTGCCAGTAATCCTGATCGCCGATCTTTGCGGTTGGCAAACTGGCGCCGGACTTGTGCTCGATGTCGGCAATGGCAGCGCGGAATTTGGCCGCGTCGCCCAGTTCGAAGCGCAGCACGGGCACGAGTCCGATGCCGTAGAACGCCACGCGCATGTCCGGCTTCAGGCCCAGTTCGCGCAATTTGTCCCAGGTGTCGTGGGTCTTGACCGTGTCGATCAGCGCGCGCGCGGCGGCGATCGCGTGCGCATCTTCCGGTTTCGCGGCGCCGATCCGCGCGAGCGCGCTTTCGTAAACGCCGAGTGCGGCCGGCAAATATTCGTGCATGCGCCGCGACCACTGTTCGGTGACGGCAGCCGGCGCAGGCTCGATGTTGGCGTACACGTAGGGCGTATCCGCCGGCACGAACGCGAGCGGCGCAGTGTTGTCAGCGGATTTTCCGCAGGCGGCGATGAGGACGGTGCCGGCGGCGAGCGCGGCGAAACGAATACGGCGTTGCATGCTGTGTCCCCGATGGGTCGCGAAGGCGACCACGCAATTATGCCTTCGCGGCCAGCAGCTCGGCCAGCACCGCCATGCGCAAATTAACGCCGTTGGCGACCTGTTCGAGGATCAGCGACTGCGGACCGTCGGCGACGTCGGAGGCGATCTCCACGTCGCGGTTGATCGGGCCCGGATGCATGACCAGGCATTCCGGCGCGGCGCGGGCCAGGCGTTGCGCGGACAGCCCGTAGCGCTGGAAGTATTCGGCCTCGGACGGGATCGCCGCCGCCTGCATGCGTTCTTTTTGCAGGCGCAACAT
>JAFEEK010000258.1 GCA_018241165.1 Pseudomonadota bacterium | reverse complement strand
CGTCCGCCCTTCGTCATGCGCGTGATCAGCGGCAGCAACAAGCTCAGCTCGTGCGTGCCGTCGAACTCGTGCAGCACTTCTGTCAACGCGCCGACCGGCAGACCGCCGCCGGGCAAGGCGGCATCGAGCGATGCGTGTCCGGTCGCTTCGACCTGCGGCTGCGCATGCCGCGGCCCCTGCCAGACCCGCGGGTCGCGCAGCACATCATCGATGGCGACGACGGCATTCATCATGGCACCCGGATCACGCCGACATAAATGCCTTCGATGGCGAAATCGTCGGCACGAACTTCGATCGGATCGAAGTCGGGATTCTCGGGCAGCAGGACGAGGCGGTTGCGCTGGCGTGAGAGGCGCTTGACCGTGATCTCGCCATCCAGTCGCGCGATGACGATCTGACCGGATCGCGCCTCGGGCGTGCGATGCACGGCGATGAGGTCATGATCGAGGATTCCCGCATCGCGCATGCTGTGGCCGTGCACGCGCAACAGGTAATCTGGACGCGGCCGGAACAGGTGCCGGTCGACAGCGATCTCACGTTCCACATGCGCATCGGCATCGATCGGCGCACCGGCCGCGACGCGACCGATCAGCGGCAGCAGCAATTCATCGTTGGCAGCGGGCAGGCGCGCGCGCCGATCCGAATGAGATTGACGCAAGCGGCATTGATCCAGATAGCTGCGCACCGCGGCCACACGGCTTTGCGGAATACGCAGCACCGAGGTCGGCTCGCCGAAGGCGCCGGAGCCGGGCTTGCGGCCGGCGCCGGGGCGGTAACCGCCGTGGCTGGGAGGGTGTTTCATGGCGCACCTTGATTAGCGTTACGTCAATCAAGTCTAGCACCCTTCGTCGCAGGGATTGCGACGCGCTGAATTGGTTGGGGAATTCTTGTTCCAGCGCTTATCGGTATCGTCAATCGCGAGTCTTAAAGAAACACGTGGCCCATAGCCCGGACCTCGATGTGCGTATACCGGCAGCTTTCGGCCAGAGCGGACATCCAAGTCCGCGCGGCCCGAGTCCGCCAATTTGTACGCTGGGATTTTGTCGCTTGCCACGGGCACGACGAACCAAGAGTTACCGGTTCTGCTTTCATGTCGATACGCAGGCATTCTTGATGATATAGCGCTATGCATGACGGGCATCTGGTTGAGGTAGCTCATGTGAATCGACACCCTTTGCGACACCGCTGATCAGACGTTTCTTTGCCTTGGCCCAGTACAGCATGGCCGTGACGCTGATCGCGAGGATGACGATCGTGACGATGGAGGATTCCGGACCGAAAATTCCTCCGGTCAGCCAGGTGGGGCCCCGATACTCGCCAACAAACGGTGCCATGCCGCGCCAGTCTTCAATACCCGATAGCGGCAATCCGCTGAGGATGATCGTGAAATTCCATGCGGCGTGATTCGCTGTCACGACCCAGAGGTTGCGCGAATGCACGAACACCAAGGTCCAGAACGCGCCGGTCATTGTCACCGACACGATCATCGTGACCAGTTCCTGCATGCTGGCCCGACCCTCGAGATTTTCGAGGTGCCTGAGCGCGAATATCAATGAACTCAAACACAACGCAGGAATGGTGCCCCAAGCGTTTTCGAGGATTCGGAAAAGGATGCAACGGTAGGTGATTTCTTCCAGAAACGCGGCAATCAGGATCAGTCCGGCAACGCCGAGCAAGCCGTTTTGCATTGCATGATTGGCGGAAACGTCGTAAACCCCCGCCACGAATAGCAATAGCATCGAGATGACAATCAGCAAGCTGCCGGACGTGGCGCCGAACGCAATCGCAAGCGGCGCAGGGCGAAGCTCACTGGCTTTGCGTCTTTCGACAAAACGGACGTAGGCCCAGTAAGCCAACACGGCGGAAACGAAGATGCCGGTCCGCCTCAGCAGGCTCGTGACCGAGTCACCCGGATGAAACATGGACTGCAGCCCCGGCAGTAACAGCAGTCGGAAAAACTGCACGGCACCCAACAGGACGGCGAACGCCAATAGTAGCCTCAGGAAAACCTTGGTTGCGAGCCGGATGTTGTACAAGGAAAAGCTCCTGCGATTTTTTGGGACGAGCGCCTTGTCGCGACGCGAGCTAGCCCGTGTCGTCAGAAGTGGCCGCAATACTACGGCAGTCAAAAATGCATGGAAATCCACAAATATGCATGAGTATCATGCATTATTGCGCGCTACGAATGACACGAAGCCGGCGGCCGATCTCGGATGGAATGGAACGACATACGCGTCTTTCTGGCGATTACCAGGGAAGGAACACTGGGTGCGGCAGCTCGGAAACTGGCACAGACGCAGCCAACCATGGGTCGACGGTTGCGTGTCCTGGAAGAGGCGGTCGGGCACAAGCTGTTCCAGCGGACCAGGGATGGTTTCGTCCTGACTGACGAAGGGTCCGCTTTGCTGGGTCATGCCGAACGCATGGAAGAGGAAGCCCTCACCTTCGAGCGACGCCTTGCCGGACAAACGCAACAACTCGAAGGCGTACTGCGGATTACCTCGTCGGATTGGTTCGGCACGCACGTCCTCACGCCGGTGCTTGCGGAATTTTCTGCCTTGCATCCCCAAGTCACGATCGAGCTACTGACAGATTCGCGCTTCCTGAGCCTTTCCCATCGCGAGGCCGATGTGGCGTTCCGAATCAGACCGTTCGATGATCCCGACGTTGTTTCGCGAAAGTTGTTGCATATGCGCTACGGTGCATACGTGCGCTCGGGACTTGCACATCCAATGGCTGGCGATGGCACCGGCAATGCGTTGCTCGCGTTGGACTCAGCGTTCGCAGGAACGCCCGACGACAGCTGGCTGCAAACGATGTTGCCAAGAGCACGCACGGTGTTTCGCAGCAACAGCCGCGACGTGCAGGCCAGGATGTGTGCCGAAGGCATTGGCATTGCGATATTGCCAATTCCGTTGGGTGATGCCACTGCTGGAATCGAACGGATCGACTTGGGCGCCGAGCCGCCAGGTCGTGACACATGGGTCGGATATCACCGGGACCTACGTCGACTGGCTCGCCTTCGGGCATTGCTCGATCTGGTAATCGCGCGGCTTGCGAACTGATTATCGTGTAGCTCGATGACAGCGAAAGAGACCTGAACATGTGCTACTCCGCCGAAGTCCAAGAAGACTACCGTTGGTACATCCGCACCTTCGGGGCAAAGATCGACATCGCCGATTTCGTGCGCTTGTATACCGCGCGGATGAGTGACAAGAACATCCGCATTGGCAAAGCCATGGATGCGGCGTTTGCCGAACCGAAGTCCGATGGCGAGCGGCAGGTCAAGGCGCTGATCGATGAGTTCAATGCGAGCCAGGCCAGCAAGCTCGAACAGGATCTGTTCAAGCAGAAGAAGCGTCTTGCCGATGCGCAACGCACCTTGCAAACCAAGATGACGAAGAAAGCCCAGGAAGACCAGCGCATCGCCACCGACAAAATCACTTGGTCGCTGGTCAAACTCAATGATCTGCGCCGCACGGAATTGAAGGACAAGGACTCGCGCATTTTCCCCGGCTGGTACACGCCGGTGATGATCGCGGAGGGCGGGAAAAAGGTCATCAAGCCAATGCGCTACCAATGCCGTCCTGCAGGCAAGCCGGCGTTCTACGACAGCAAGTATCCGGGCACCTACAACGCGCGCCGCGACAACCTCGAAGGTT
>JAFEEK010000257.1 GCA_018241165.1 Pseudomonadota bacterium | reverse complement strand
TAACCTCGCCGAACGGCACCACGCAGGCAGCGCTGGATTGCTTCGCGGCGGACGATTTCGCGCAAATCGTGAAGCGCGCGGTCGCGGCTGCTACGGTACGCGGACGCGAGCTGTCGAGCTAGCGCCGACAGACTGGCCGATACACCATACCGGCAAAACGCAAACACCCGGGTCAATTGACCCGGGTGTTTGTTTGGTCGCACGCCAAATCAGCGATTACTGGCGCTGCTTGCGACGACGGGTCGCTGCAAAACCGAACGCCAGCAAGCCAATTCCAAGCATCAACATCGCGCGCCAGTCGTTGATCGGCGAAGGCACGATCGCAACCGGCGGCAACTTGGGCACCACGAATGCCGATGCCGCAGACGCCGACGCGGCACCGCCAAAGGGTGGCAAGCCCGTGATCAACGCATTGTTATCCGCCTCACCCAAGCTTACGTCGGCTGCGGTGATTGTGTACGTCGCCGTGCACAGTTCGGAGTCGCCGACAGCGAGCGAGCCGCCATTGCCCTGGGTCAGGTTGATGCCGGCAAAGGCGCTCCCGCCAGTGGTAGTGGCGCTGCATGTGATCGGCCCATCGATGCGGGTCGGGTCGGGTTCAGTCAATCCGATCGGATCGAGAACTTGATTACCGCTATTGGTAATGGCAAACGTGTAGCGAACCTGATCGCCGGCGCTCGCGATTCCATTGCCATCTTTGTCAATGGTCAGAATTGGACTCTTCAGTCCCTTGATTTCGGCAGCGGTGGATCCGGTGCGGAATACGCTATCTTGCGAACTGACATGTTGGTTGCCCGAGCCCGTAGCGCTGACGGTGGCCGAATCCTGCAGGAACCCACTGGTAATGTCTGCCGCAGTCAGGGTGTACGTGCTGGTGCACTTCATTGCAACGCCCGCCGCCAAGGTCGTTGATGGGCACGAAATAGTGGTACCCAGCGTATCCGTGACGCCGATGGCCGAAAGCGACAGATTGCCAAAGTTGAATACGGTAAAGCTGAAGCTGAACGTCTCACCGGAATCGAACGTCTGGTTCGAGTTGGCGTCGTTGAAAACCGCGCCCATGTTGATTCCCACGATGGCATCGGTGGGAACCGCCAATGGCACATAGGTCTGATGTGCCGTGAAATGGAACGGCACGCCATTGGCATATTTGCCGGTTGCGTTGATCGCGGCCGTATTCCGTGATGTCGCACCCAGCGCGCTGCCGGAGCATTGCACGCTGTCTCCGGCACCCAGTCCGCCGGCGAGCGAAAATTCGCGCCCCTGCGCCGTTGAACTGGCGCAGGTGACGCCGGCATCACCGTTCTGAAAGACCTGCAGGTCGCTTACCGCCGCAACGCCACTGTTGCCGATGGTAAAGGTGTACGCCCCACCCGCCCCAACGCTACCGGGCGCCCAGGCGATTTGTCCAGCAGCGCCTTGGGCGTTGGCATTTGCCATCGCCAAGACTGCTACCGCCGAGGCAAGTGGCAAAAGTGATCGGATCCGGTTCGCATTGTTGCTTTTCATACCTTTATCCTCACTGGAACAGTTTGAAGGTAGCGGTGCCGGTAGCAGTTACTACTTGCCCACTCGGAGAACTGGCTTGCACTGTCGCAGAGTTGGTGACGACGCGATTGTTCACATCCTGCTGCGTCAGCACATAGCTTCCGCTACAAGTGATCGAGTCGAGCGGCAGGAGCACTCCCGTATTCTTCTCGAAGCCATTGTAGAACATCTCGTCCATCAGCTTCACATGCAGCGGCAAGCCGTTTTGAGTCGTTGCCACGCAGTGCATATTGGTGGCGCGAGTGTCGAACAGTTGCAGCGTCGACAGCGTTTCCGTGCCCGTATTGGTGATGGTGAACGTATATCCGAGCACATCGCCAGGATCGCCGTACTTGTTGCCGTTGTTGTCCACCGCAAGCGTAACGTTCTTGACCAGGCTGATCAGCGCCTGTGAACCCGACACCGGAGCGCAGGCAGCGCTGTGCAGAACGTATGTACCGGTCAGGTCGGCGGCATTGTAGTAGCCACTGCCCGGCTGGCCCGTGCAAGCGCCGTTCTGCAACTGTCCCGTCACGCCAACGCGGATGCTCACGTCGTACAGATCCGTTTCGCCGGCCGCAATGATCAGGTTGTTGCCCGACAACTGCACAGGCACGCCGTTGGTTGGCGTGAATTGCCCGCCGGAGAGCGCCGGATTCACCGTACCGCCCGTTGTAGTCACCAGCCCCTTGCCGATGAAAGTCACGCCGGCCGTAGTGAAATTCGGCGTGTCGGACAAGGTGTAGCTTCCCTGCGCGCCGCCCGTGTTGGACACCGCAATCTCGTACTTCACGGTGTAGGTACCCGAGCCATTGTCGGTCACCGACACGACCGTCTTCGTCATGCTCAGATTGACTGTCGGCGTGATAACGCACTGCGGACCGGTCACGGTGCAGTTCGGCGGCGGATTGTTGTTGTAGCCGACCGAATTGACGATCTGGGTGACGCCTTCCGGCAGCGGGTTATCAACCTTCACCACGAACGTCAGCGTCTGCATGCCCGGCTGCGTCTGGCTGGTCGCGGCCGGCACATTCACCATTGCCGAACAGGCCGTGAGTGCAGGCGCGCCTGCCGCGCATGTCCAAGCCGGGGTGCCGGAAACAAAGGTCGTGTGATCGGGAACCTGTTCGTTCACGATCGTACCTGTCGCCGGCGTACCGCCCCAGTTGCGTACGGTAATCGTGTACGTCAACTGCTCGCCCGCCTCGGCAATGCTGTCCGGGATGAGACTCTCTCCCGTAAGCGCCTTGGCAATGGCAATGTTCGGCGCCGTAGGCGTGACCACGCATTGCGGACCTGCCGGCGGACACGGCGGAGGCGGCGTACCCGTCTGGTAGACCAGGTTGTCGATCTCCGTGATGCCCTGCGGGATCGGGTTCGCAACGGTCACCACGACCGTAAGCACAACCGTACCCGGCGCGCCGGCGCTGTACTTCGGAACCGTCAGGTTGTTCCAGATCACGCTTCCCGGCGTACTCGTACCGTCGCCATTGTTATCCGCGCTGGCGAAGGTCGTGTACGGATCGAGCTGATCGGTCACGCTATATCCCGTCTTGTCCGATCCGCCCGTGTTGGTCAACGTAATCTGGTAGGTCAGGGTCTCGCCCGGTTCGGCAACACCCGGTATCGAACCGCTTTCGCCAACCAGTTGCTTCTGCATCGTCACATTCGGCGGCGTTGGCCGCACTACGCACCACGGCTGCGGGTTGGCCGGACTGCACGGTACCGGCGGACCATTGAGGCCGACGATGTTCAGGATGGTTGTCGCACCCGATGGCAGCGGATTGACGACCTTCACTACAAACGTCAGGGTCGCAACGCCAGGCTGATTGCCAACTTGCGCCGGCACCGTCGCAACAGTGTACGTGCACGGCGTAGAACCAGGCGCGCCATCGACGCATCCCGTGCCGGTCCAGGCCGACGAGCCAGCCGCAACATAGTTGGTGTAGGCAGGCACGACTTCGTTGACTACCTGATTGCTCGCAGCTGTACCGCCCGTGTTGGTCAGGGTGATCGTATACGTCAGCGTCTCACCCGGCTCCGCCAAGCTGTTGTCGCTTCCACTCTGGGCCGTCAGCGCCTTGGAAATCGACACCTGCGGCACCGTCGGGATGAACACGCAACGCGGATCGGGCGCCGTACACGTCGGCACCGTTCCACCCGTCTTGTAAACCAGGTTCGCAATGCGCGTGACTCCGGCCGGGATCGGGTTGT
>JAFEEK010000256.1 GCA_018241165.1 Pseudomonadota bacterium | reverse complement strand
GCGTTCGAACGGCGGGAATTCGGCGAGCAGGCGCGCGCATGTCGTGGCATCGAAGAAATCGTCGATGACGACGTGGCGAAAAGGCTCACGGCGCTGGAATTGTGCGGCGATGGCATCCGCGCGTTGCGTGACGACAGGATTGAGCATGGGGATCAAGTGTCGGCGGAACGCATAGTGTACCTTTTCACGCGGCTGGCTTCGCCGGTCGTCCGGCAGGCCGAGTGCGTCGCGCTCATTTCAAAGCCAGCACTGGTGCCAGACGGAAAGCCCGTTGCGATGGGGGCTCGAGTAGAACGAGCGTGTACGTTTCGTGTGGATCGAAATGGCGGATGTAGCCGTCGAAGCCACGCTTGCGCGGCATATCAAAACGCAGCATGTCGCTGCCAGGCCTGAGTTGGCTGAATTCGGCCAGGCCCACGATCACATTGGCCGAATCGACGATCGCCAGATTTCCGTCCTTCTGGATTTGCGCGATTCCGCTGGCAACTACACCGCTAACGATTGCGAATGGGTACCCGTCAACGGTGTCGGAGCCGTATGACGTGATCGCAGCCTTGACCGAAAAATTCGTGCTGCTCGTCAACGGCCACGGGCACGACTTGCCGACGAGTTCCCATGCAGGGTCGGCGAACATGGCCAGATGCCCGGATTTGAGCAGCTGCAGGGATTGCAGGACGGTGTCGCGCGATGCATCCGCGCCATTCGGAAATTTGCCGCCGTCGAAAACATCACTGCGCACGGCCGCCGCGGATTCCTGTGCGTTGCGATAGACAATGCTGGCCCATGCGACGCCTTGCCGGTGTGCGGGCCACAATGCGAAAGGCAGTACGACGAGAAAGCAAATGCCCGCGATCCGTACGGATTTTCTTGATGAACGTGCCGCGTCGAATACCAGCAACAACGCCAATGCACACCAAAACAGGCTGGGCCATACCATGTAGCGATCTGCGTAGATCTGATCAGGAAATGTCCGCAAATAGTCCATCCGTCCAAGTGCGAAGATCGCGGCGCTGAACAAGGCGAACGAACCTACCCCGATGGCCACGGATTCCCATGCGGTGAGCGTACGCACGCCGCGCCAAAGCGCAAGTAATGTGCGCACGCCGAATGCGGCGATACCCATGAAGCTGATCACGGTTCCCAGACTGCGCCAGGACAATCCGCTTGCGCCGGAGAGCGCATTCGCGCTGCTGCGCAGCAGTTTGCTGGCGAACTCTGGTCGATTCAGTACTACCCAGCCTGCCTGCGGATCTGCAAGACCGAGCCAACCGTTGATCCATGGCGAGGAAAGCCATTGCGCCATGACGTGCAGGCTTTCCAGCGGTCGGATATCCAGCGTCTGCCGAACCCCTTGGCCTCCCGGCAACACGACCAGATACAGGATCAGGCATGCGGACAATATCGCAATCGGTGCAATGAGCCAGCGCAGCGGCATGCGCATGATGAGCGCCAGAAGCACGATGGAAACGAAACTTGCCGCACCCGGACCGAAGCAAAACATGGCAATTGCGCAGGCGATGCCGGATATGGCAAATGCGGCGAACGATCCGTTGCGCGCGGCGTGATGCACCAACAGGCTTGCGCCGACGACGCACAGCGTCAGCAAATACGTATGCACCGATTCATTGCCATGCAGCAGCATGCGTGCATTCGCAAGCCATAGCACGCCGATGACGGCAAGCATCGCTCCGGCACAACGCGCGATGAACGGAACGGAGTTTTCACGCAATGCGACAAATCCGATTGCCCCTGCCGCTAGAAACGCGAAAAGGGCGCCACAAACGATTTGCAGGAGTTGATCGGCCGCGAACCAGTGAATTTCAGCGACGCGAATCAGATTCGGGAATATCGGGCGATGCCCGTTTTCAAGTTGCAGGACATTGTCGGGAAACGGCAAGGACAGGAAGGTCTGATACAGCCTCCATTGATCGAACATCGGCTGGCGCCATGCGAAGTTGATTTCAGCGCAAAGGGTGGTCCATGCGTAGGCGAATGCTGCACCGAGGAAAAGCGCACACAGCATGGCGTGCATGGCGAACCCGAGCCGTCGCCATCCGCGACGGGCCATGTGGTCGGTATTCGTTGGCGAAGCGCTGCCGTGCGCTGCGGAATAAGGGCGCGACATTTATTTTTCGTTCCGACTGGCGAGGCGAATTGGCTAGGATGCCACAAGGCTCGCTTGCTATGACTTCAGGCTGGCGCCGGAATTCGCCAGCACCCGCTCGATCCCTGCCTTGCTCTGCGCGCGCAGCAGGCGCGGGGCGAGCCTGCGCAGGCGCGCGTGGTCGCAAGTTGCAACGGCCTGGCGCACTTCGAGCAGGGAACTGGGGTGCATCGAGAATCCGGTCAGGCCGAGCGCGATGAGCAGCGGCGCGCAGCGCGCGTCGCCAGCCATTTCGCCGCACAGGGTAACGGGCTTATTCGTGCGCTTGCCGGTGGCGATGATCTGCGCGAGCAACTTGAGTACGGCAGGGTGCAGCGGATCGTACAACTCGCCGAGCGCGTCGTTGTTGCGGTCGGCGGCGAGCAGGTACTGGGTCAGGTCGTTGGTGCCGATGGCGATGAAATCCAGGTGCCGGGTCAGCGCCGGCAAAGCTATTGCGGCAGCCGGCACTTCGATCATTGCGCCAAGTTCGTAATGATCGGCGATCTCGTGGCCGGCGCTGCGCAGTTCGCGCGCGCCGGATTCGATCGCGGCGCGCACGGCGACGAGTTCATCCGCGCTG
>JAFEEK010000255.1 GCA_018241165.1 Pseudomonadota bacterium | reverse complement strand
GCCCGCAGGCGGCGAGCAAGGCAAGCGCCGAGGCCAGCAGGAATGTGCGCGTGGGAATGGACATGGGACTTCACCGTGGATGGCGAAGTCCTACCTTAGCCAAAACGTGGTTGCGGTGGAAGCGGGTTATTCGAAACCGTTGGCGAAAATTTCGTCCTTGCGCTGCAGGACGAAATTCACGATATGTGGCTGGGTGCTGTAGTAGCCCAGGTTAAGGGATGTCGCCTGACCAAGCGGACACAATCCGGAGTAGGCAGACCCAAGCGGACAACTGATGCCCGAATACACCTGATCCACATAGGCAGTGCCTGCATCGGTGGCCACGAAGTAGCTACTACCAAAAACGCCGCGCGCGGAGTAGTAACCCTGATTGTCCACGATACCGGATGCCTGGTAGCTTCCATCCTGCGTAGAAAACAGATCTACCATGCTGCCAGCTAGCGGAGACCCGGTGCTGTCGGTGACGCGACCGACGACTGCGCCGAGATCGATCAGTGAAAAATCGATATCACCTACACTGGCGTCCAGCGGGACAGTGATGGCTGTGCCGGTGGTCGGATTGCAGCTGCTGCCACAATTTTGATTGCGCCAGACTTGACCCGAATACGTCAGGACCGGTGTAACGGCCGCGTAATAGGTCCCTGGGGGAAGGTCGTTCACCACGTAGTTGCCCAGTGCATCGGTACCCGCGACTGCTACCGCGGCACCTGTGCCATCGTAGATGTTGATCGAAACATTGGGCGCCGGGATATCCGAAGCGGATCCGGCATTCACTCGGGCCGTGCCGGCAATGCGCGAGGAACGCGTGAGTGAAAAATCGAATTTTCCGGGAGTTTGTCCCGGTGTGATCGTGAGCAACGTGGCGCTGGCAACATTGCACGCGGCACGTGGGTAGAAAGAAAAGGGGTTGCTAAAGGATTCACAGGAAATGCCATCGAAAATCTGGTCGACATGATCGACGCTCGTGGCCCAAAGGTAGTATCGATCGGCCGGAAGGCCCGCGATGGTGTAGTTGCCATTCTGGTCGGTTGCCGCGCTTCCGACCGTCATGAAATTCAGCGGTGGGTTGGCGCTGGCCAGCACGGAGACATTGGCCAAGGGCAAACCGCTGGTGACGTCCCGAATGTGGCCGGAGACGGTGGGTAGCGAATGCAACGAAAAATTTGCAGTCGGCTGCTGCCCGAGTTGCGAGATCACAATTGCTGTCGCGTTTGCCATTTCGGCGGTACACGCAGCGCTCGAACAATCGGTTCCGGCAAACGCCTGTGAAAAATAATTCGGGGAAGTGACATACGCGTAATAGGTGCCGACTCCCAATGGCCCAACTGTAAAGTTTCCAGAGATGTCGGCATAGGATTGCGCCAGTGTGTTGCCACCGGAATCCTCGACCACGACCAGGGTATATATCGGGTTGGCGGGCGGAACATCATAGGTCACCTTGCCCTGAATCGAGGCCAGTGCCTGCAGATTGAAATTCACGCCATTGATGTCGCTCGTGGCGACGGATACCACACCGGCATTGGCGAGATTGCATTGAGTCTGCGTGGCACCATCGCAGGCGACGTGATCGTACATCTGTGAAACGTAATTGCCGGATGACGCTTCCAGCTTGTAATTGCCGGCGGGCAGTGTGGCAAAGCTGTATTGACCGTTGCCGCCGGTATTCGTCGCAAGCAGCGAATTGCCACCGCTGTCGAACAACGACACCGTTGCGGCAGCGATCGGCTGGTTGGATGTGTCGTCGACCTGGCCGAGAATTTGCTGGCCAGCGCCGAGCGCGAAGTCGATTCCAGTAACCGCAGCGCCTGCTGCGACCGTAACGACCTGTGCCTGCGTCGTATCGCAACCGCTAGTGCTGTAGTAGTAGTTTCCTGGAAGACAAGGGGCGCTCGGGTAGAGCTCACCGACATGGAAATTGGCGTAAACGCGCACGTAGTAGGAGTCTGGTGGAATTCCAGAGAGCAGAAAATTTCCATTCTGATCAAGATAGGACGTGATGTAGGCGCCGCCTTGTGCATTGATTATCGTGACAGTAGCCGATGTGATCGGTTGATTCGATGTGGCATCTCTTATTTGACCGGAAATGCTTGCGTTGGCAGCCGCTGCGGTGAGCACAATGGGACCGGTGCTGCCCGAATTGGTCAAATGGACCCATAGCGGCATGCGCGCTTTTGTGGCGACCGACACCGCCGCGTCCAGACCCAATGCGTCGTCATTGGTGGCTATAGCCGTGGTGCCCACGGCGCAGTTCGGAAATATCGCAAGTGCCGGATCAGTACCCGAGGAATCGGTCGCAAATCGAACATGCCCGTCCGTCTGGGCTTCGTATCGGAACCACGCGCTGTCGTTGCCGGCAGCACCCAACGTCAGACGCACGGGGAGGGTATTGGAAAAGCCCATTGCGTTGGCACAAGTGTCACCGTGATGACGGGCGACTTGCTCGATATCGAGATTGGCGCGCGTCGGTGCGTGCGCGGCAGTTTTGGCAGGATGGGCTACGATGAATTTCAGATTGCCCAGCAGGCGCGCGATCGATTGCAGTTTTGTCCGAAAAGCCGGGTCGCTGTCTTGTGCCGCTGACAGCGCGGCAATGCGCCGTTCGAAGCCGGCCAAATCGCTACCGCTCGGGGCATGACCCATGCCGGCGCGATCGACCGCGCCCTTGATCTGAATACCCAGTTCGCGTACTGCGACAAGAGGGTCGGATGAACTGGCAGTGGCCGGTGGCGGGCATCCGAAGATGGCAATTACCAGCACGAGAGCCGGGAGTACGCGCAGTATCATGGTGATCGATCCGTAACCATGTCGCTGCGAGTATACCCGCCGTCCCCTTCCTCGCGCCAAACGCCACGTCAGGTAGCGGTGGGAGTCTGGTTCTGTACCTGCGTGTACTGCGCCGGCTTGCGATCGAGAAATCCCAGCCCGTG
>JAFEEK010000254.1 GCA_018241165.1 Pseudomonadota bacterium | reverse complement strand
CTGAGCAAGGAAGAAGGCGGCCGTCACACGCCGTTCTTCAAGGGCTACCGTCCGCAGTTTTATTTCCGCACGACGGACGTGACCGGATCGGTGGAGTTGCCGGCGGGCGTGGAAATGGTCATGCCAGGCGACAACATCAAGATGGTGGTGAGCCTGATCCACCCGATCGCGATGGAAGAAGGCCTGCGTTTCGCGATTCGCGAAGGCGGCCGCACCGTCGGCGCCGGCGTGGTGGCGAAGATCATCAAGTGACGCGGGGACCGCGTCATCCCGGACAGTACACGGACGTACGCTGATCCGGGATCCAGTGCCTTAAAGGCACTGGATTCCGGCTTTCGCGGGAATGACGAGAAAAGTGCGATGCGGTGAAATACCCGCCGGGTCGGATAGACGAACACACGCCAGTAGCTCAATTGGCAGAGCAGCGGTCTCCAAAACCGCAGGTTGGGGGTTCGAGTCCCTCCTGGCGTGCCAAGACCTCTTGGAAACATATGAACGCAAAAGCAGAACAAGTAAGCAGCAACTCCGCACTGGATATCGCGAAACTGACGTTGGCGCTGATCGTGCTTGCGGCGGGTATCGTTGCGTATTACTGGTTCAACGGCCAGCCGACGTGGCAGCGTTTGCTTATGTTGATCGGCGGGCTTGTAGCCGGCTGCGTCATCGGGTACCAGACGCACACGGGCCGCCAGCTCAAGGAATTCCTGAGTGAATCGGTCTTCGAGTTGCGCAAGGTCGTATGGCCGACTCGGCAGGAAACCATCCAGACCACGATCGTGATCATGATCGTGGTGGTGATACTGGCGTTGTTGCTGGGGTTGATCGACCTGATCCTGAAGTGGCTGATCCTCGACCATCTGCTGAGCATCGGGAAGTGATGATGGCCGAGACGATGAACAAACGCTGGTACGTTGTGCACGCCTACTCGGGCTTCGAGCACCAGGTTGCGCGTGCGCTCAAGGAGCGCATCGCGCGCGCCGGCATGCAGGAAAAGTTCGGTGATGTGCTGGTGCCGACCGAAGAAGTCGTCGAAATGCGCGGCGGACAGAAGCGCAAGAGCGAACGCAAGTTCTTCCCGGGATACGTGCTGGTGCAGATCCTGACCAACACCGAGAACAAGGCGATCAGGATCGACGACGAATCCTGGCACCTGATCAAGGAAACGCCGAAGGTCATGGGTTTCATCGGCGGTACCGCCGACAAGCCGCTGCCGATCAAGGATTCGGAAGCCGACAGCATCCTGCAGCGTGTGCAGAATGCGGTCGAGAAACCGCGCCCGAAAGTGCTGTTCGAGCCGGGCGAGATGGTGCGCGTCACCGACGGCCCGTTCAACGACTTCAACGGCGTGGTCGAGGAAGTCAATTACGAAAAGAGCCGCCTGCGCGTGGCGGTACTGATTTTCGGGCGCTCGACGCCGGTCGAACTCGAGTTCGGCCAGGTCGAGAAAGCGTAAGAGGTTTGGCCGCGAGAGCGGCGGAAGTCCGGAACGGAGCCGAACTTTGAACTAGCCAGGGACGGAAACACGAGGTCGAGCCGCGACAGCGGCGAGGGTCTGGCAAGGATGCCAGACGGCAAACGCTCCACGGATGGACCACACGAGGAGCCCGAACAGGGCGCTTGAACTCGAAGGAGACATGCAATGGCAAAGAAAGTAGTCGGTTACATCAAGCTGCAGGTGAAGGCCGGTCAGGCCAATCCCTCGCCGCCGGTCGGTCCCGCGCTCGGTCAGCGCGGCCTGAACATCATGGAATTCTGCAAGGCGTTCAACGCCGCCACGCAGAAAGTGGAACCGGGCCTGCCGATTCCGGTGATCATCACCGCGTATTCGGACCGCACCTTCACCTTCATCATGAAGACGCCGCCGGCGACGATCCTGCTGAAGAAGGCGGCCGGCATCGAGTCGGGCAGCAAGCGCCCGAACACCGAGAAGGTCGGCAAGGTTTCGCGCAAGCAGCTCGAGGAAATCGCCAAGGCGAAGGCGCCGGATCTTACCGCCGCCGATATCGACGCCGCCGTGCGCACGATCGCCGGCAGCGCGCGCAGCATGGGCCTGGTGACGGAGATCTGATCATGAAAATGAGCAAGCGATTCAAGGCCATGCAGGGCAAGACCCAGCCGGGCAAAGTGTATGGCGTCGACGAAGCCTTGAAAATCGTCAAGGACAACGCCAAAACCAAGTTCGTGGAATCGGTTGACGTGGCGATCCGCCTCGGCATCGACGCGAAGAAGTCCGACCAGGGTGTGCGTGGCTCGACCCTGCTGCCGCACGGCACCGGCAAGACCGTGCGCGTGGCGGTGTTCTGTCCGGCCGGCGAGAAGGCGGAAGCAGCCAAGGCCGCCGGCGCCGACGCCGTGGGCATGGACGACCTCGCCGAGAAAATGCAGGGTGGTGACTTGAACTATGGCCGCATCATTGCGACGCCGGATGCAATGCGTGTCGTGGGCAAGCTCGGCCAGTTGCTTGGTCCGCGCGGCCTGATGCCGAATCCGAAGGACGGCTCGGTCACGGCCGATGTCGTTACTGCGATCAAGAACGCGAAGGCAGGCCAGGTCAAGTACCGCAACGACAAGGCCGGCATCGTGCATTGCTCGATCGGCAAGGCGAATTTCGAGGTCAATGCGCTCAAGGACAACCTGCATGCGCTGCTCGCCGACCTGATGAAGTCCAAGCCGGCTTCGTCCAAGGGCGTGTTCGTGCAGAAGGTGTCGCTGTCGAGCACGATGGGCATCGGCGTTGGCGTGGATCAGTCCTCGCTGGCGTTGTAAAAGTTTTTGTCATCCCGGCGAAAGCCGGGATCCAGTGTCTTTGCAGGCGCTGTGAAAGAGCCAAGGCGCTGGATTCCGGCTTTCGCCGGAATGACGAGCAAGAGATTTGAGGGCATCCGCTTTTCAGCAATGAAGGCGGAGCCGTCAAAGACCGCAGGTGGTCGAGTACTGTGGCACGGAAGCACCCGCGATGCATGGAGCAGGAAGCGGGCAGTGCGAGACCTTAATCGATTGGGAAGACAACCTGCGCAGATGGTGAAGCCCGACAGGATTTTCTGAACGGCCACCAGTTCGGCATCGCAAGATGCCAGCGGATTCTGACGGATGGAATCCGTGGAAATTCGGATCGCGCAAGCGCACGACGCGCAATGCGATCCAGTTCGGAAGGTAAAGCAATGGCACTCAATCTTGCGCAAAAGAAAGAAGTCGTTGCCGAACTGGCGAATGTGGCCGCCAAGGCGCACTCGTTGGTCGCCGCCGAGTACGCAGGTCTGACCGTGGAGCAGCTCACGCAGCTGCGCAAGAAGGCGCGCCAGTCCAATGTCTTCGTCAAGGTGGCGAAGAACACATTGGTCTCGCGCGCGGTAGAGGGTACCGATTATGCGTGCGTCAAGGACGCACTCGTCGGCCCGATGCTGTACGCCTTCTCCAAGGAAGATCCGGGTGCTGCGGGCCGGTTGATCAAGGAGTTCGCGAAGGCGAACGAAAAGCTGGTCCCCAAGGTCGTTGCGATCGGCGGACAGATGTACCCGGGTTCTCACGTCGAGAAGCTCGCGTCGCTGCCGACCCGTGAGCAGGCACTGGCCATGTTGATGGGCACGATGTTGGCGCCGATCACCAAGCTGGTGCGCACGCTGGCCGAACCCGCCGCCAAGACGGCGCGCGCGGTGGCTGCGGTGCGCGACAAGAAGGCCGCCTGATCGATCCACAATCGCTGATTTGGTACTTTTTAAACTTTTATAGAGGTATACGAAAATGGCCGTTTCGAAAGAAGAAATCCTGGACGCCATCGGCAACATGAGCCTGATCGACGTTACCGATCTGGTGAAGATGATGGAAGACAAGTTCGGCGTGTCCGCTGCTGCTCCGGTGGCCGTGGCCGCTGGCCCGGCCGCGGGTGGCGCTGCCGCCCCGGCGGAAGAAAAGACCGAATTCACCGTGGCCCTGAAGGCTTCCGGCGAGAAGAAGGTCGAAGTGATCAAGGCCGTGCGCGCGATCACGGGCCTGGGCCTGAAGGAAGCCAAGGACCTGGTCGAGTCCGCTCCCGCCACCGTGAAGGAAGGCGTGAACAAGGACGACGCCGCGAAGTTCAAGAAGGAACTGGAAGCCGCCGGCGCGACTGTCGAGATCAAGTGATCGCAGGATGCGGTCATCCCGTGCAGCACATGGATGCGCGATGACACGGGATCCAGCGTCTTTCGACACAAAAATCAGAGACGCTGGATTCCGGCTTGCGCCGGAATGACGAGCCGAAGCCTGGGGGCGCAAGTCCCCGGGCTTTAGGTGTTTTTGCAAGCATTAGTGCTGGAACCCGGAGACGCCGGACGCAAGACGAGAGCCTGTTCTCTTCTTGCGTCTTTCGTCTTCCCTCGCAACAACTGTCGGTCGCTGTCGGGCCGGCGCCATCAAAGGTGATATCCGCCATGACGTATTCCTTCACCGAGAAAAAGCGCATCCGCAAGAATTTCGGCAAGCGTCCGCAAGTCCTGGACGTGCCGCCGCTGCTCGCGATCCAGACCGATTCGTATCGCGAATTCCTGCAGTTGAACGTGCCGGAGAAACAGCGCGCAGACCACGGCCTGCACGCCGCGCTCAAGTCGGTGTTCCCGATCGTCAGCTATTCGGGCAATGCGGCGCTGGAATACGTCAGCTATCGGCTTGGCGAACCGCCGTTCGACGAACGCGAATGCCGCTCGCGCGGGATGAGCTATGGCGCTCCGCTGCGCGTGCTCGTGCGCCTGGTCATCTACGACAAGGAATCGCCGGCTTCGAACAAGGCCGTGAAGTATGTGAAGGAACAGGAAGTCTACATGGGCGAATTGCCGCTCATGACCGACACCGGCACCTTTATCATCAACGGCACCGAGCGCGTGATCGTCTCGCAGTTGCACCGCTCGCCGGGCGTATTCTTCGACCACGACCGCGGCAAGACCCATTCGTCCGGCAAGCTGCTGTTCAACGCGCGCGTCATTCCTTATCGCGGCTCGTGGCTGGACTTCGAGTTCGATCCGAAGGATTGCGTGTTCACCCGCATCGATCGCCGCCGCAAGTTGCCGGTGACGATGCTGCTGCGTGCGCTCGGCTACAACAACGAACAAATTCTCGACATCTTCTTCGAAAAGAACGTTTTCCATCTGGACAAGAAGGCCGGCGCGCGTCTGGAGCTGATCGCCGAGCGCCTGCGCGGCGAGACCCTGAATTTCGATTTGCGCGCCGGCGACAAGGTCGTCGTCGAGGCGGGCAAGCGCATCACCGCGCGCCACGTGCGCGACCTCACCGCCGCACGCATCAAGAACCTGGAAGTTCCGGACGACTACCTTGTCGGTCGCATCCTCGCGCACGAAGTCGTCAACAAGAAGACCGGCGAAGTGCTGGCCGCGGCCAACACCGAGCTGGACCTTGCGCACCTGGAAAACTTCCGTCTTGCCGGTATCGACAAGATCGACACCTTGTTCGTCAACGACCTGGATCGCGGCGACTACATTTCCAAGACCCTGCGCATCGATCCGACCAAAACGCCGCTCGAGGCGCTGGTCGAAATCTACCGCATGATGCGCCCGGGCGAGCCGCCGACCAAGGAAGCGGCGCAGAACCTGTTCTACAACCTGTTCTTCACGTTCGAGCGCTACGACCTGTCTGCGGTCGGTCGCATGAAGTTCAATCGCCGCGTCGGCCGCAAGGAGATCCTTGGCCCGGGCGTGCTTTACGATCACCAGTATTTCGGTTCGCGCAACGACGAGCATTCCAAAGAGCTGGTCAAGAAGCTCGGCAAGACTTCCGACATCCTCGACGTGCTCAAGGTGCTGGTCGAGATCAAGAACGGCCGCGGCACGGTCGACGACATCGATCACCTGGGCAACCGGCGCGTGCGTTCGGTCGGCGAGATGGCCGAGAACACCTTCCGCATCGGCCTGGTGCGCGTGGAACGCGCCGTGCGCGAGCGCCTGTCGATGGCCGAAGCCGACAACCTGTCGCCGCAGGACCTGATCAACGCGAAACCGGTTGCCGCCGCGATCAAGGAGTTCTTCGGTTCCTCGCAGCTGTCGCAGTTCATGGATCAGAACAATCCGCTGTCGGAAGTCACCCACAAGCGCCGCGTGTCCGCGCTCGGCCCGGGCGGCCTGACCCGCGAACGCGCCGGCTTCGAAGTACGCGACGTGCATCCGACGCACTACGGCCGCGTGTGCACGATCGAAACGCCGGAAGGCCCGAACATCGGCCTGATCAATTCGCTGGCCGTCTACGCGCGCACGAATTCCTACGGCTTCCTCGAAACCGCCTACCGCAAGGTCAACAACGGCAAGGTTACCGACAAGGTCGAATACCTGTCCGCGATCGAGGAAGGTGAATTCGTGATCGCCCAGGCGAACTCGCCGCTCGACAAGCACGGCGCGTTTTCCGAAGACCTCGTCGCCTGCCGCTTCAAGGGCGAATCCGAATTGCGCACGGCCTCCGAAATCCAGTACATGGACGTTTCGCCGATGCAGACCGTGTCGGTCGCGGCGGCGCTGGTGCCATTCCTCGAGCACGACGACGCGAACCGCGCGCTGATGGGCGCGAACATGCAGCGCCAGGCCGTGCCGACACTGCGCTCGCAGACCCCGCTGGTCGGCACCGGCATCGAGCGCCCGGTGGCGCGCGATTCCGGCGTCACCGCGGTCGCCCGCCGTGGCGGCACCATCGACCAGGTCGACGCCGGCCGCATCGTGGTGCGCGTCAACGAAAGCGAGATCGGCGACAACGACGCCGGCGTGGATATCTACACGCTGACCAAGTACACGCGCTCGAACCAGAACACCGATCTCAACCAGCGTCCGCTGGTCAACGTCGGCGATGTCGTGGCCAAGGGCGACACCCTCGCCGACGGTTCTTCGACGGACCTGGGCGAACT
>JAFEEK010000253.1 GCA_018241165.1 Pseudomonadota bacterium | reverse complement strand
TGCCCGCAGCGCCGCGGCGTGTGCACGCGCGTGTACACGACCACGCCGAAAAAGCCGAACTCGGCCCTGCGCAAGGTCGCCAAGGTGCGCCTGACCAACGGCTTCGAGGTCATCAGCTACATCGGTGGCGAAGGCCACAACCTGCAAGAGCACTCGGTCGTGCTCATCCGCGGCGGCCGCGTCAAGGATCTTCCGGGCGTGCGCTACCACACCGTGCGCGGCTCGCTGGATGCCGCTGGCGTGACCAAGCGCCGCAAGAGTCGCTCCAAGTACGGCGCGAAGAAGCCGAAGGCAAGCTAAGAAGCAAAATCGCAGGCGCCTCGCGGCGCTTGAGTATCAAGCGGCCCGATGGCCGCACCATTGAGAAGAGAATATGTCACGCAAAGGCAATACCCCCACACGCGAACTGCTGCCGGATCCCAAGCACGGCAGCGAGCTGATTTCCCGCTTCATCAACATGGTGATGAAGAGCGGCAAGAAATCGGTCGCCGAAGGCATCGTCTATGGCGCGATCGACCAGATCGGCCAGAAGAACGCGACGCCGCTGGAATTGGTGGAAAAGGCGCTGGGCAACGTCGCTCCGGCGGTCGAAGTCAAGTCGCGCCGCGTCGGTGGCGCCACCTACCAGGTGCCGGTCGAAGTGCGCGCCTCGCGTCGCATGGCGCTGGCAATGCGCTGGGTGATCGAAGCCGCGCGCAAGCGCGGTGAGAACTCGATGCCGCGCAAGCTGGCGGCCGAGCTGCTCGAAGCGGCCGAAAACCGTGGCGGCGCAGTGAAGAAACGCGAAGAAACGCATCGCATGGCCGAGGCCAACAAGGCCTTCTCGCATTACCGTTGGTAATAATAAATGGCTCGTAATACTCCAATCGAACGCTACCGTAACTTCGGCATCATGGCCCACATCGATGCGGGCAAGACGACGACTACGGAACGCATCCTTTTCTACACCGGCGTCAATCACAAGATTGGCGAAGTGCATGAAGGCGCGGCGACCATGGACTGGATGGAGCAGGAACAGGAGCGTGGCATCACGATCACGTCTGCTGCGACGACCTGTTTCTGGACGGGCATGGATCATTCCTTCCCGCAGCACCGCTTCAACATCATCGACACCCCGGGGCACGTGGACTTCACGATCGAAGTCGAGCGCTCGCTGCGCGTGCTCGATGGCGCCGTGTTCGTGCTGTGCGCGGTCGGCGGTGTGCAGCCGCAGTCGGAAACCGTGTGGCGTCAGGCCAACAAGTACGGCGTGCCACGCGTGGCGTTCGTCAACAAGATGGACCGCGCCGGCGCGGATTTCGACAAGGTCGTCGGCCAGCTCAAGTCGCGCCTGGGCGCGAACCCCGTGCCGATGCAGGTGCCGATCGGCGCCGAAGACCGTTTCGAGGGCGTCGTCGACCTGCTCAAGATGAAGGCGATCGCATGGGATGTCGAATCCCAGGGCATGAAGTTCGAGTATGTCGATATTCCCGCCAACCTCGCCGACAAGGCGAAGAAGGCGCGCGAGCACATGGTCGAGTCGGCGGCGGAAACCTCTGATGAACTCATGAACAAGTATCTCGAGTCGGGCGACCTGTCCGAGGAAGAGATCATCGACGGCATTCGCATCGGCACGCTTGGCAACAAGATGATCCCGGTGTTCTGCGGCTCGGCGTTCAAGAACAAGGGCGTGCAGGCGATGCTCGATGGCGTGATCCGCTATCTGCCGGCACCGTCGGATCGTCCGCCGGTCACCGGCCATGACGAAAGCGACAAGGTCGAAACGCGCAAGGCTGGCGACAGCGAGCCGTTCTCCGCGCTCGCGTTCAAGATCGCGACCGACCCGTACGTCGGCGCGCTGACGTTCTTCCGTGTTTACTCGGGCACGCTGAACTCCGGCGACACCGTGTACAACCCGATCAAGGGCAAGAAAGAGCGCATCGGTCGCCTGCTGCAGATGCACGCGAACAACCGCGATGAGATCAAGGAAGTCCGCGCGGGCGACATCGCTGCTGCGGTCGGCCTGAAGGACGTCGGCACCGGCGACACGCTGTGCGACACCGGCAAGGTGATCACGCTCGAGAAGATGACGTTCCCGGAACCGGTCATCGCGATGGCGATCGAGCCCAAGACCAAGAGCGATCAGGAAAAAATGGGTCTGGCGCTGTCGCGTCTGGCGCAGGAAGATCCGTCGTTCCGCGTGCGCACCGACGAAGAATCCGGCCAGACCATCATCGCCGGCATGGGCGAGTTGCACCTGGACATCATCGTCGACCGCATGAAGCGCGAGTTCAACGTCGAAGCCAATGTCGGCAAGCCGCAGGTCGCGTATCGCGAGACGATCCGCAAGGCCGCGGTCGATGTCGAAGGCAAGCACGTCAAGCAGTCCGGCGGCAAGGGCCAGTACGGTCACGTCGTCATCACGATGGAACCGCAGGAACGCGGCAAGGGTTATGAGTTCGTCGATGCGATCAAGGGCGGCACGATTCCGAAGGAATTCATTCCGCCGATCACGAAGTCGCTGAACGAGAACCTGACCTCGGGCGTGCTCGCGGGCTTTCCGGTCGTCGACATCAAGATCACGCTCACGTTCGGTTCGTACCACGAAGTCGACTCGAACGAGCATGCGTTCAAATCGGCGGCGTCGATCGCGTTCAAGGATGCGATGCGCAAGGGCAACCCGGTGTTGCTCGAACCGATCATGAAGGTCGAGGTGGTGACGCCGGAAGACTACATGGGCGACGTGATGGGCGATTTGTCCCGTCGTCGCGGCGTGTTGCGCGGTCAGGAAGATTCGCCTTCGGGCAAGTTGATCGACGCGTTGGTGCCGCTCGGCGAGATGTTCGGTTACGCGACCAGCCTGCGCTCGTTGAGCCAGGGCCGCGCGACGTTCACGATGGAATTCGACCATTATGCCGAGGCGCCGACCAATATCGCCGAAGCAGTGGTCAAGAAGGGTTAAGTCAAACAATTTTTCGGAGCACGACAATGGCAAAGGGCAAATTCGAACGCACCAAGCCGCACGTGAACGTAGGCACGATCGGTCACGTGGATCACGGCAAGACGACGCTGACGGCGGCGCTGACGAAGGTTGGCGCGGAGCGTTTTGGCGGCGAGTTCAAGGC
>JAFEEK010000252.1 GCA_018241165.1 Pseudomonadota bacterium | reverse complement strand
TGCGGCCCAGATGCAGCGGCCGCGCCGTGCCGGTGACGACGCCGGATTTCACGGCGCGTACGTGATTGGCGTTGATTTCGATGCCGACGGCGTCCCCGTACTGCGTGCCAATCGTCATCATCCCGCCCGTGCTGCCAAGCGTTTCGGCGAGCGCGGCCGAGGCGCCGCCGTGCAGCATTCCGTACGGCCGGTACGTGCGCGCATCCACGGGCATGGTCGCGCGCAGGTAGTCGTCGCCGATTTCGGTGAAGACGATGCCGAGCGCGGGGATCATGGTGCCGGCGCACAGGGCATTGATTTGTTCGAGGGTGATGGGTTGTTTCCAGATCGACATGGCGGTACTCCAGGCGCGCTCGCCCGAGCATAGCAACATCGGCGACAATCGCGAGGTGAAATTCACGGTCACCTTGCAGGCCAGCGGCAAACAATTTGCCGCCGGCGACGATGAAAACGTGCTCGCAGCGGCGCGACGCGCCGGACTGGCGTTGCCGTATTCATGCCTCTCCGGCGTGTGTGGAAGCTGCAAGGCGACTCTGGTTTCCGGCGACTGCCACTACCCGCACAATCCGCCGAGCGCGCTGAATGCGGCGGAAGTCGCGCACCGGCAAGTGTTGCTGTGCCAGGCGGTGCCGAGTTCGGATCTGGTTGTCGCCGCACGCGAAGTCGCCTCCGTGGCAGCGATGCCCAAGCGCGTGCTTGCGCTGAAATTGATCGACAAGACCTTGCTCGCAACCGACGTGATGCGGCTACGCCTGACGCCGCCGCACGGCGAATCCCTCAACCGACTGCCGGGACAATACCTGGACGTGTTGTTGGCGGACGGCAAGCGCCGCGCGTTTTCCATCGCCAACGCGCCGCATACGGGCCGTGAGATCGAACTGCACGTGCGCCACGTCGCCGGCGGGGATTTCACCCGCCGCGTCTTCGCCGATCTGGAAACCGGCGCGACGCTGCGCGTGGAAGGCCCGCTCGGCACCTTCGTCCCACGCGAAGATTCCGAACGCCCGCTGCTGTTCGTCGCCGGCGGCACCGGATTCGCGCCGGTCAAGGCACTGATCGAACACTTCCTGCACCTGGGCACGCGCCGCGCGATGACTTTGTACTGGGGCGCGCGCAACGAGGCGGAACTCTACTTGCGCAGTCTGCCGGAAATCTGGACCACGGTCGCGCCAAGCCTGAAATTCATTCCCGTGATTTCGGAGTACGGAGCCGACGACAACGCGCGCCGCGGATTCGTGCACGAGGCGGTGCTCGAAGATCATCCGGATCTGTCTGCGTTCGACGTCTACATGAGCGGCCCGCCGGCATTGATCGACACGGGACGCCGCGCTTTCGTCGCGGCGGGCCTGCCCGAGGATCGCCTGTTCTACGATTCCTTCGACTACGCCCCGGATGTGCTCGCCGCGATCCTGCGCGGCCGCGCGGGTATTGCCGAAATTTGACGCAAACACAAACTTGCGCGCACTCGGGTATGCTGCGTTCGCATCCTGGCGGGAGGTGCCCATGATCGCTCGCATCTGGCGCGGAATCACGCAAAAGGACAAGGCCGACGATTACCTGGCCTATCTGCAGGAAACCGGCATCAAGGATTATGCGAATACGCCCGGCAACCGCGGCGTCAACGTGTTGCGCCGCGAGCAGGGCGAACACTGCGAATTCATGCTGATTTCGCTGTGGGAATCGATGGACGCCGTGCGCGCGTTCGCCGGCGAGAATCCCGACAAGTCGGTCTACTATCCCGAAGACGATCGTTACCTGCTCGACATGGAACCGCTGGTGCGGCACTACGAGGTGGCCGAGCAGATTGAGGCGGCTGTGGCACCCACAGTTGAAGAAAAAAAACAACGCACGAGGAGCAAATAGTGACGTATATGAATTCAAAGGCCGGCAGGCCTCCGCATACAATTTTGATTATATTGTTTGTCTTCGCAGTGCAAGGATGCGCCTCACTCCGAACCGATCAGCCGCTATCAAGTGGCCCAGTAACAGCACAAGAGTTCCGCAAGCTATTTCCGCTTAGCGACAATTATATCGATCCAATTTTAAGAGACTACAACAAAGCTCAAGCATCTCTCTTAAACGCGAGCAGGAATGGCGCACGGGCAAACGTCGTTTTACTCACCGCCGGCGGAGTTATACACGCTGGCCATGACGAATTTTTCTCTGGTGAGCCTGTAAGTCTCAAAGAAAAACGAGACAATTATACAGCCGTACAAATTGGCACGTCGTTTTGCGTTGAGACTCCAACTTCTCAGACGAGTTGTAAAAGGAGTTCCCCCTTGCATCTTGGGCTTGTGCCAGTTGAAAAAACGCATATTTCGAAAGCTTGGTCAAGAGATATTACTTGCATTGATCCCACGGAGCCTTGTCGTTTCATAAAAATTCAAACTGGCTCGATAGAAAGCGATACAAACAGCCTAGAAGGTTATTCGACAGAACCAGAACTTATTGGACACGATTATGAATTAGTGATAACGCTATCGAATTTTTTACCAGTATATTTCAAGCAAACAGATCATTACCACGTGGGTGTAACAGCAACCGCTTTCTACGGTTATAACTTCAAACTCCAAGTAAAAAAATTTAGCCTGCCTGAAGCTGGAAAACCGATTCCGTAATAAATTCATTCATAATCATTTTCGCTTCGGAATATACAAATCCGTAATCGTGCCTTCGTAAACCTCCGCCGCCATGCCGACGGATTCGGATAACGTCGGATGCGGATGCACGGTCAGGCCGATGTCGCCGGCTTCGCAACCCATCTCGATCGCAAGCGCCAGTTCCGAGATCAATTCGCCCGCGTTCGGACAGGT
>JAFEEK010000251.1 GCA_018241165.1 Pseudomonadota bacterium | reverse complement strand
CGTCGCTGTTTTCACGTTCGTTGTTTGCCATCTTCTTTCACCTTTGTGCCGCCGACGATGCGACGGACTTTTGCTTGCGGCATTGCCGCTTGTAGTTGTGGGTACTGCGGTAAATCAGAATTTCAGACCGGCTTCGCGCGCGGCATCGGCGAGCGCCGCGATGCGGCCGTGGTAACGGAAACCGGAGCGGTCGAACGCCACCGATTCCACGCCGGCCGCCTTGGCCTTTTGCGCAATCGCCTTGCCAACCGCCGCGGCGGCGTCCTTGTTCTTGGTGCCCTTCAGGCCCTTTGCAAGGTCCTTCTGCACGGTCGAGGCCGCTGCCAGCACCTTGTCGCCTTCGGCCGAAATCACCTGGGCGTAGATATGCTGGTCGGTGCGATGCACGGTCAGGCGCGGCACGCCAAGCTTGCGAATGTGGACACGCGTGGTTTTCGCGCGGCGCAGTCGGGCAATGTTCTTCTCACTCATTTCATTTACTCCAGAAACTGAAAGCATCTATTGAAAGTGCAGCCCGGGATGGCTGCTGCTTCGTGCAGGGACTGCGCACTATGCCTTCTTGGCTTCCTTCAGACTGATGTGTTCACCCGAGTAACGCACGCCCTTGCCCTTGTAGGGCTCGGGCGGGCGGAAACCGCGGATCTTCGCGGCGACTTCGCCAACGCGCTGTTTGTCGGCGCCGGCGATCAGGATTTCGGTTTGGGTCGGCACGCTCAAGGTGATGCCTTCCGGCGCCTTGAACACGACGGGATGTGAGAACCCCAAGGTCAGGTTCAGGTCCTTGCCCTGCAGCGCGGCGCGGTAGCCGACGCCAACCAGCTCGAGCTTCTTCTGGTAACCCTCGCTCACGCCCTTGACCATGTTGGCCAGCAACGCGCGCGTGGTGCCCGCGAACTTTGTTTCGGCGGTGCCATCGGCGCAGGTGACATTGTCCTTGTCGATCGCGATCTGGACGCCGGCAATCGCCGCCATCTTCAGCGTGCCTTTCGGGCCCTTGACGGTGATCGCGTCCTTGGCCACGGTGCACTCGACACCCTTGGGCAGCGTAATCGGTTTTTTTGCGACTCTTGACATTTGTGTATCCTCAAGCAACCGTGCCGATGACTTCGCCGCCGATGCCCTTGGCGCGAGCCTGGACGTCGCTCATGATGCCGTCGGGCGTGGAGATGATGGCGATGCCGAGGCCAGCCATCACTTTCGGCAACTTGTCCTTGCCGCGATATACGCGCAGACCCGAGCGGCTGACGCGGGCCAGCTTGTCGATCGCGGGCTTGCCTTCGAAATACTTCAGCGCGATTTCAAGCACCGACTTGGCGCCGTCGCGGCTGACCTGGAAGTCGCGCACATAGCCTTCGTCCTTCAACACCTTGACGATGGCGACCTTGACATTGGAAGCCGGCATGCGCACCGTCGGCCGGGCCGTGGCCTGGGCGTTGCGGATGCGCGTAAACATGTCGGCGATGGGATCAGTCATGCTCATTTTTCATTTCCTCGGCATCGATATCCAAGATGGATTCGGTAAGTTCTTCTGTTACCAGCTGGCCTTGCGCAGGCCCGGCACGTCGCCACGCATGGTCGCTTCACGCAACTTGTGGCGGCCGAGCGCGAACTTGCGATAGACGCCACGCGAACGACCGGTCAGTTCGCAGCGGTTGCGCTGGCGCGTGGGACTCGCGTCGCGCGGCAGCTTCTGCAGCTTGGTCTGCGCGGCCAGTTTTTCCTCGTACGAGGATTTCGGGCTCAGCACGATCGCCTTGAGCTCCTTGCGCTTGGCGGCGTGACGCTTCACCAGTTTGGCGCGCTTGACTTCGCGCTCGATCATGCAGGTCTTTGCCATTATCGTGTCTCTCTATTTTGAAAGTGCAGCCACGGATGGCTGCTTTTTGATTTCGCGATCAAGGAAGATTGCATCAATTACGGAACGGGAAACCGAACGCTTCGAGCAGCGCCTTGGCTTCCGCGTCGTTCTTCGCCGTGGTCGTCACGGCGATGTCCATGCCGCGCATCGCGTCGACCTGGTCGAAATCGATCTCGGGAAAGATGATCTGTTCCTTCACGCCCATGTTGTAGTTGCCGCGGCCATCGAAGGAACGTCCCGATACGCCGCGGAAGTCGCGCACGCGCGGCAGCGAGATGTTGATCAGGCGATCGAAAAACTCGTACATCTTCGCGCGGCGCAGCGTGACCTTGCAGCCGATCGGCCAGCCGTCGCGAATCTTGAACGTCGCGATCGACTTGCGTGCCAGCGTCGCCACCGGTTTCTGGCCGGCGATCTTGGTCATGTCCGCGAGCGCGTTCTCGAGGATCTTCTTGTTGCCGGTGGCCTCGCCCACGCCCATGTTGAGCGTAATCTTGGTCAGGCGCGGCACCTGCATCACGTTGGCGTAGCCGAAACGCTTCATCAGCTTCGGCACCACTTCGTCTTTGTAGAATTTTTCCAGGCGTACCATGATTGTGTCCTCAGGCGTCCACGACTTCGCCGCTGGCGCGATACACGCGCACCTTGCGGCCGTCGTCCAGGGTCTTGAAACCGACGCGCTCACCCTTGCCCGAGGCAGAGTTGAACAGCATCACGTTCGACAGGTTGATGGAAGCCTCGCGCTCGACGATGCCGCCGGGCTGGTTGGCCTGCGGATTCGGCTTGGTG
>JAFEEK010000250.1 GCA_018241165.1 Pseudomonadota bacterium | reverse complement strand
CCCCCGGGCAGGCGCTAGGCTGCACGCGGTCGAAAACCGTCCATCGGTATCGGGGATAGCATGTCGCAGCTTCGACGCACTTCGCACGCGCAAGGCTTCACGCTGGTCGAGTTGATGATCACGATCTTCGTCGCGGCGATTCTGGTAACGCTGGCGTTGCCGAGTTTTCGCGAAGTCCTGATCAACAACCGCGTGACATCGAGTACGAACCAGCTTGTCGCCGACCTGCAATTGGCGCGATCGGAAGCCGTCAATCGCGGTACCCTGGTTGCCGTTGTCAGCAACAGCGGGACGAATGACTGGAGCGGCGGCTGGCAAGTCATCGCCGACAGCGTCTTCAAGAACGACGGCACGTTTACAGACTCCGCAGACGCCATATTGCGCGCCAGTGCGGGCGTGGATACTGCGGGCAACTATTCGGTGCGCACCAAGGTCACGACGGCTGCCGCGGGCGGCACGATTACTCCAACCGATGGAACATTGATTTTCACGTCGCGGGGAAACCTGGTTCCGAACGCGGCCAGTTTCGATATCAACGTGTGCCGGCCCGATTCCCAGCCGGCGCGGTCCAAGCGCATCAGCATTTCAACTGCCGGGACCATCACTACCACCATTGGCACTGGCGCATCACCCGCGCCGGGTTGTTAGGAATCGACCATGCGCCGCAACGGATTCACCCTGCTCGAAGTCATGATCGCCCTGCTGGTATTCAGCCTTGGCCTGCTCGGAATGGCGGGCCTGCTGGCGGTTTCGGTGCGCACCAATCATGGCGCCTACTTGCGCACGCAAGCCACGTTTCTGGCGCAGTCCATGGCCGATCGCATGCGCGCGAACAACATCGGCATTTGGAAACTCGCCTATAACGACACTTACGATTCGACTACCGCCGGCACCACCGGCACCACTTGCCTGGGTGCGACCTCCTGTGGATGGGCAGCCGTGGCGACGCGCGACAAGTTGATCTGGAGCAATCAGCTCGCCTCGTTCCTGCCCAATCCGTCAGCAACAGTTACTTGCACGACGACAGGCACTGCTCCCGCATCGGACGTCATGGTCGAGCGCCCTCCTTACAACGGCCAGTGCACGATTGCGATCAGCTGGAACGAGCGCGCGCTGCAGACCGGGCAGTCCGATCAAACCGCCAATCTGACCTGGGTGTTTCAGCCATGACCGAATCCATCCAACCGATTGCTGGCCGCGTGCCGGATATCAACGCGCGCGGATTCACCCTCATCGAGATGATGATTGCCATCACGCTGGGGATCCTGATCAGCCTTGGCCTGGTGGTGCTGTTCCAGGCCACCGCGAAAACCAACCGCGTGCAGGATGCAATGGCAACGCTGCAGGAAAACGGGCGCTATGCGGTTTCGCGCATCAACAACGATCTGCGCATGGCTTCATTCCAGAGCCTGAACGTAAGCGGTTTCGTCGCCAGCACGCCGAACGCGACGACCTCACCGAACGGCGTGAACAATCCGGTGATCTCGCTGATGTCGTATGTCGCGACGATCAATCTTCCGGACTTCGCTGCCGCAGGACTCGGCGCGCCGTCGACGGCGACGGGGTGGGCTGGCAATTGGCCTGCCAACACAAGCTGGCCCGTAAGCCAACGTTATTCCATCCAGGGGTACGAGTGTTCGAGTGGCACTTGCACTCCAGCATTGCCTACGGGTTCGAATGCGTTACCTGCCGCCGGTTTGGCGGCGGGTAACCGGGTCAGGACGGGCGACGTTCTTACAGTGCGTTACCTGGATTCCCTGGGCTGGTCGGTCAACAACAACGAATTGACGGAAGTTCCGGCTACCTGCACCGGCGGCGCGCTTACCAGCATCACGGTGACGCCGGCAACCGGCAGTCCACCCTTCAATTTCCAGACCGGTGACTTGGCCTTGCTCGTTACCGGTTCGCGCGCCAGCATCTTCAAGGTCAACGTTGCCGGTGCGGTTGTCGCTCCAACCTCCGTATTGGGCGGCTCGGTTCCCTGCTTTTCGACGACAAGCGCCTCGGACATCACGCTTTACAACTTCAGTCGCGATTTCGTCACGGTTACCTATTACCTGCGACTGGATACCGATCCGAACAGCGGCGCGCGACTGATTCCCTCGCTGGTGCGCCGCCAGAGTACGATCGCCACGCAGGGTGCGGCGGGCAACGATCAGGCCATCGTTCAGGGTATCGAGCAGATGGATTTTCTCGCTGGTATGCAACGTAGCGATGGCACCGTCAGCTACCTGACGTCCAATCTCGTTGCTGGGCAAAGTTCCGCCGCCAACTGCGCGCCGATGGCAGGTTTGCAGATAGCCGCCGGTTTGCCCGCCGGTTCGGTCGAGCCGCAATGCCTGTGGCGCTCGCTCAACAGCATCGAGGTGCACCTGCTGGTCGACAGCGTCAACAACATGGCTTTGACTCCTGCCGACATGGCCTACCAGTATGCCTATGGCTACAGTGGCACCGACATCAAACAGACCGCTGCGGCGCCAGGTTCCACGCTGCCCTCGCAATTGACGCCGGGCACCATGCTGCGTCGCGAATTCGTGTCTCTGGTTTCCGTGCGCAATTTCAATCCCTGATTTTCGGCATCCCATGAACAATCGACTCTACGTTTTCTCCCCGAACCGCCAGCAGGGTGCCGTGTTGTTCGTGGCGCTGGTGTTTCTCATTTTGATCACCTTGCTAGGGCTAACTGCTTCCGGCACATCCATTTTGCAAGAACGCATGGCCGGCGGCCTGCGTAATGGGCAGATGGGATTGATGGGCGCCGAAACCGCCTTGCGAGGCGCTGAAAACTGGTTGTGGAATCTATCCAGCAACAGCGGCACCATCAATTGCGGTTTCAATGGCGGCGACAACGGCTTCTGTTATTCGCCGATGACGCTGGACAACGGCAGCGGCAGCACGATATTCGCCAGCAATCCGCTGGTGGCAGCCTTTCGCACGACGCCATCCTGGATCGCCAATGCGACGAGCGGCGGCACGGACTACACCAATGGCAGCAATACAGCGCTGGATGCGTCGTCGCTGGGCACTGCCCGGCTGGCACAGGTGCCGCAATACATGCTCGAGTATCGCGGCCGGGTGCTTCCGCCCGGCGTTCCCGACTCCGGACAAGGCGGCAGCATCGATAGCGACCAGGGCCGCGGCTCCACCAACCAGAACTTGTATTCCTATCGCATCACCGCACGCGCTACCGGCGGCAACGCCGGCGCGGTTGCCGTGGTGGAATCCACATTCGGGACCGGCGTCCCATCCAATTGATCGCAGGAATTGCCATGAATAAGCGCAACCTACTCGCACGCTTTGTCGCTTCGGGCACCTTTGCGGCATTGCTCCTGCAGGCCTCGTTTGTATTTGCTGCGCCGATCGCGCCGAATGCGCCACCGGATCTGGGCGCCACGCCGCCAGACCTAAATCAGTCGGTGGATCCGAACATCTTCGTCACCTTCGACGATTCCGGTTCGATGACGTGGACGCACATGGGCGATGGCCGTCCTTACGACGGCAATAACACGAACAACAGTTCGTGGAACGGCCCTTGGCGTTGCGCCAACGTGATCAATCCGGATATCGCCAAAGGCAGTGCCGGATACAACGTCGCGTCCAAGGCCATGAACGGGGTGTTCTACAATCCCAACGTCACCTACGTGCCGCCGTTGTATGAGGATGGCACTTCGTTTCCGAATGCCGACGCCACGCTGAAGAAAGTCCCGCAGGATGGCGTTGCCGTAAACCGTCCCGCCGATGGCAACCAGATCGCCGCGAGTACCGCGTCGAACCAGTACAACAACAATCCCGATGGCAGCGGCTCGTCGAACAGCGGCTCGGTCTCGGATTTGACCGGGCAGTACACAAAGACGCCGAACGTTGCGACCAGCTATGGCAGTTCGTGCCCGGGTACCGCGGACGCCGGCTCATGCAATGTGTTTTTGAATGCGGGAAGTGTTACCGGTAGCGGTGTGACTTGTCCGGCCAATGCCGCGAGTTGCAGTTGTTCGGGTTCCGGTAGCAGCAAAAAATGTACATGGTCTAAAACCTACGTGTGGACGACCACCACCTACACCACTACCGACAACCGCTGGATGTGCGGCGCTGGCGGTACTGCGGGTACTTCGGGCGATGGTCGTTGGCAGGGTTCGCGCGCCACCCAGAACCCCTTTGATGGCACCGTTACCGATCCGCTCGGTGGCGGTACCCCGAACGGCGGCCCGGTGTATTGGCGCTTCAAGGCCAGTGCCTTAAGCCAGCTCACCATAAATTCCGGCACCGGTGCGCTGGACGCCGCCGGTCAGGCAGCTTTGTACACGGCCAGCAACTGGGAAGCGGTTTCGGTGCCGGCCAGTCAGTATCAGAACTTCGCCAACTGGTATGCCTACTATCGCTACCGCAACGTGATGGCACGCTCGGCGATGGCGCGTGTCTTCGGCGTGATCGGTGGAACGACATCGGCCAATGTTCGGGTCGCTTGGCAAAATCTCGGCAACAACAGCAACTTCAATTCCAACAGTCAACTCCCGCTCACCTCGATCATCACCAACCTTGACGATAGCAGCAATTACAGCCAGTTGACCGCAGGTGGCGCCAGCGCAGGTACTGCAGGCTATCGGCATGCATTCTTCAACTGGATATTCAATGTTCAGGCCAGCAACGGCACACCTAGTCGTAGCGCGTTGAAGCGCGTGGGCAACTTCATCACGACCAACAAGAGCAGCAGCTTGACGAACCCGTTCTGGCAGCCCGACGCAAGTCTTCCGGCGGGCGGGCAGGAACTGGCCTGCCGGCAGAATTTCCACATGCTGATGACCGACGGTTTGTACAACCAGCCGGCCGTGTCGGTTACAGGGGCAGGCAACACTTCGTCCAGCAACGCGACTTTGCCAACCGGATATCTGCCGGCGACTGACCCATCCACCTACACAACGGCCGCAAGCAATTCCAAGGCACCGACCACGGTGTATGGCCACGATGGCTGGACGACAGACTCGGATGGCGGTTCGTCCTATTCGGATATGTCGTTCTACTACTGGGT
>JAFEEK010000024.1 GCA_018241165.1 Pseudomonadota bacterium | reverse complement strand
CTGTACGACGTGGCGCACAAGCGCAACCTGACCGATGCCAGCCTCGCGGCCATGCGCGCGCAGGCGATCGCCAAGCTGTCGGCGGCGCAGGAAATCCGTTTCGACGTGGCCAATCCCAAGCACACGGTGACCGTGTTCACCGACGTGGACTGTCCTTACTGCCGCGCCTTCCACAAAAACATCGGCCAGTACAACGCACTGGGCATCTCTGTGCATTACGTGATGTTCCCGCTCGACATCCATCCCGGCGCCGACAAGAAGGCCGTGGATGTGTGGTGCGCCAAGGATCGCAACGCCGCCTACACGTCGGCGATGAACGGCAAGGAGCCGACGACGGCGACCTGCACCAATCCGGTTGCCGAAACCAAGTCGCTGGGGCTCCAGCTTGGCATCAATGCCACGCCGACCGTGCTCACCGAAGACGGCACCTCGGTCGATCTGGGCAAGGCGACGTCGCCGCAGGGGCTGCTCGCCGAACTCGATCGCCTTGCGGCGGAGCGGGCGAAGGCGAAAGTCGCTTCGCGCTGAAAAACCGCTGCATAACCTGCTGCGCTCAGCGGCTTGCGCGCCGGCGGTGCTCGGAATCCTCATTTACTCGACTGTAAACTCCGGTTCCTGCGCTCCGGCGACACGCAATCCGCATTCGCTCGCGACGGTTCTTCAGCGGTTTTCGGGTACGTTTGAGCATGGCGCTGTGGGATAATGCGCGTTCCGCATTGAACGCGCAGCCGCGCTCGCCATGATCGTTCTCGACGGGCTACCGGCCCTATCCCTGTTTCGCCTGGAACGCCTCAATCGCGACCTCGCCGGCATCGCGCCGAAGAGCCGCGTGGGCGCGGCGTGGTGGGTCTATTTCGTCCAGATTGAAGCGGATGCGCCGGATCCGGCCCGGCTGTGCGAGGTGTTGCGCGCGCAACCCGATGCGCCGAAAGCGGCGACGTTGTGGACGGTTCCCCGCCTGGGCACGATCTCGCCGTGGTCGAGCAAGGCGACCGACATCCTGCGCGGCTGCGGCTTCGCGATCGCGCGCGTGGAACGCGGCATGGCTTTCACGGTAGAGCGCGCGCCTGCCGCCGGCAGCGCCGACTTCGATTCGCTGGCGCAAGCCCTGCACGATCCGATGACGCAGTCGGTGTTGACGACGCTCGCGCAGGCCGATGCGTTGTTCCGCGCCGGTGCGCCGGCCCCGCTGCAACGCACGGTGCTCGGCGCCGACGCGATCGCCGCGCTTGGCGAAGCGAACCGGCGACTCGGTCTGGCACTCGCGCCGGACGAAATCGAATACCTTGCCGCACGCTACGCGGAACTGCGCCGCGATCCATCCGAAGCGGAACTGATGATGTTCGCGCAGGCCAATTCCGAGCACTGCCGGCACAAGGTCTTCAACGCGCGCTGGACGATCGACGGCGTCGCCCAATCCGAATCCCTGTTCGGCATGATCAAGGCCACGCATGCCGCGTCGCCGCAGCACACGCTGAGCGCCTACAGCGACAACGCCGCGGTGATCGAAGGCAATACGGCGCGGCGCTTCTTCGCCGATGCACAAAGTGGAAAATACGGCATTGTGGAAGAATCCACACCATATGCGATCAAGGTCGAGACGCACAATCATCCGACCGCGATCGCGCCGTTCCCCGGCGCTGCGACCGGCGCCGGCGGCGAGATCCGCGACGAAGGCGCGGTCGGCCGCGGCGGCAAGCCGAAGGCCGGGCTGACCGGTTTCAGTACCTCGTATCTGCGCATTCCCGGCCTGCCGCGGCCGTGGGAAAAGGATCGCCCGTTGCCGCCGCGCATGGCCAGCGCGTTCGAGATCATGCGCGACGGCCCGCTCGGCGCGGCCGCGTTCAACAACGAGTTCGGCCGCCCATGCCTGGGCGGCTATTTCCGTACATTCGAAAGCGAGTGCGGCAGCGATGGCACCCTGCGCCGCGGCTACGACAAGCCGATCATGATCGCCGGCGGCCTGGCCAACGTGCGTCCGACCGACGTGCTCAAGCGCAAACTCGCCAATGGCGACGCGGTCATCGTGCTCGGCGGTCCGGCCATGCTGATCGGCCTGGGCGGTGGCGCGGCCTCGTCGGTCGCCGGCGGCGACAGTTCGGCGGAACTGGATTTCGCTTCGGTCCAGCGCGACAACGCCGAGATGCAGCGGCGTTGCCAGGAAGTCATCGATGCCTGCTGGGCTCTGGGCGAGTCCAATCCGATCGTGTCGATCCATGACGTCGGCGCCGGCGGATTGTCGAACGCGATTCCGGAAATCCTGCACGACTCCGGCGTCGGCGGTCGCGTCGAGTTGCGCAAGATTCCCAGTGCCGATCCGCAACTGTCGCCGATGCAGATCTGGTGCAACGAGGCGCAGGAACGTTATGTGCTTGCATTGCGCCCGGCCGATGTCGCGCGCTTCGCGGCGATCTGCGCGCGCGAGCGTTGTCCGTTCGCGGTGGTCGGCGAAGCAACAACCGAAGAACGCCTGATCGTGTCCGATGCACAAGCGTCCGGCGCGGCCGCGCAGGTCATCGACTTGGGGATGGACGTGCTGTTCGGCAAGACGCCGAAGATGGAACGCGACGCGCGGCGCAAACCGGCGCGCGTGGACATCGTGCCTGATCTGGATGGCATCGTGCTGGAAGAGGCGATCAAGCGCGTGTTGCGCCTGCCCGCGGTCGGCAGCAAATCCTTCCTCGTCACGATCGGCGACCGCAGCGTCGGCGGCCTGTGCGCGCGCGATCCGATGGTCGGGCCGTGGCAGGTGCCGGTGGCCGACTGCGCGGTGATGCTGGCCGATTTTGACGGCTATGCCGGCGCGGCGATGGCGATGGGCGAGCGCACGCCGCTGGCCCTGCTCTCGGCACCGGCGGCCGCGCGCATGGCGGTGGGCGAGGCGTTGACCAATCTCATGGCCGCGCCGCTGGCGAGTCTCGACGAAGTCAGGCTGTCGGCAAACTGGATGGCCGCGGTCAACCATCCGGGCGAGGACATCGCCTTGTTCGATGCGGTCAAGGCCGTATCCGGCCTTTGTCCACAATTGCACATTTCCATTCCGGTCGGCAAGGATTCGCTGTCCATGCAGACGGTCTGGCAGCACGACGGCACGCAGCAGCGCACGGTCGCGCCGGTGTCGCTGGTGGTGTCGGCGTTCGCGCGCATCGCCGACGCGCGCCGCGCGTTGACGCCGCAGCTCGTGCTCGATGCCGGTGCGACCGAACTTTGGCTGCTCGACCTTGGCGCCGGCCGCAACCGCCTCGGCGGCTCGGTGCTGGCGCAGGTATTCAACCGCGTCGGCGGATTGCCGCCGGATCTCGACGACGCGGGATTGTTCGCGCGCTTCTTCGCGGCCATCAAGGCCGCGCGCGAACGCAACCTGCTGCTCGCCTACCACGACCGCAGCGACGGTGGCGTGATTGCGACCCTGGTCGAGATGGCTTTCGCCGCGCATTGCGGTCTCGATATTGAACTCACCGGCTGGGCCGACAACACGCTGTCGGCGCTGTTTTCCGAAGAACTCGGCGCGGTGGTGCAGATCAAGGCTGCCGATCGCGACGCATTCCTCGCCGTGCTCGAAGAAAACGGGCTGAAGGATCAGGCGCATTTCGCCGGTGCGCCGCATGCACGCAAGCGCATCAAGCTGTGGCTGAACGACGAGGCGATCGCGCGCTGGCCGTGGGCCGTGCTCATGGACGCCTGGTCGGAAACCAGCCGCGCCATGGTCGAGCGACGCGACAATCCGTTGACCGCCGATGCCGAGCACATCTGGCGTTGCGACGACGACGCCGCCGGCATTTCGCCCAGACTCACGTTCGATCCGGCACAGGATATTGCCGCGCCGTTCATTGGCAAAGGCGCGCGGCCGAAGGTGGCGATCCTGCGCGATCAGGGCGTGAACGGACAGATCGAGATGGCCGCGGCGTTCACGCGCGCCGGCTTCGACGCGTTCGACGTGCACATGACCGACTTGCAGAACGGCCGCCATCGTCTCGACGAATTTTCCGGCTTCGCCGCCTGCGGTGGGTTCTCCTACGGCGACGTGCTCGGTGCGGGCCGCGGCTGGGCGACCTCGATCCTGTTCAACGCGAGCTTGCGCGACCAGTTCGCCGCGTTCTTCGCCGATCCGAAAAGATTCGCACTGGGCGCGTGCAACGGCTGCCAGATGCTGGCGGCGTTGAAGTCCATCGTCCCCGGTGCGGAAAGCTGGCCGAGCTTCGAGCGCAATGCGTCCGAACAGTACGAGGCGCGCATGGCCACGCTCGAGGTGGTCGAGTCGCCGTCGATTTTCCTCACAGACATGGCCGGATCGCGCATTCCCATCGTCGTCGCGCATGGCGAGGGCCGCGCCGTGTTTGCCGAGCGCGGCGATTCCAGGCGCGTGCAGGCCTGCCTGCGTTTCGTCGACAACCGCGGCAAGGCGACCGACGCGTTTCCGCTCAATCCGAACGGTTCGCCCAAGGGCGTGACCGGATTCACTGCCGCCGATGGCCGCGTGACGATCCTGATGCCGCACCCCGAGCGCGTGTTCCGCACGGTGCAAATGTCGTGGGCGCCGCGCGAGTGGGGCGAGGATTCGCCGTGGATGCGCATGTTTCGCAATGCGCGGGCGTGGGTCGGATGATGGGCTGTATCCCATTCCGTATGCGCGCGAAACGCGGAACGCAGGTGCAACACCCCCTTCGGAACGAAGGGGGTCGATGCGCAGCAT
>JAFEEK010000249.1 GCA_018241165.1 Pseudomonadota bacterium | reverse complement strand
GCGCGGTGCTTGGCGGCGTAATCCTGCAGGTACTGCCACAGGTGCGCCGTGAGCGTGTACTTCGCGGCGACTTTGGCCTTCGCGCCTTCCGTGTAGGGCGGTTCAATCGCTTCGCTGCCGTCTTGCGGATGCAGAATCTTGGCGAGTTTCGGCCCCTGCTTCGGCAATTGCAGGTCGTCCCACGCGAAATCCGTCGGCTCGCGGAAACCGGCAATCAGGATGCGTTCGCGGTGCTGCGGCACAAAGCATTGCCCGTCGATCACCTTCCAGAAGACGTGATAGCCGAGTTCCTTCTGCAACACTTTCAGGATCACACGGAACGTGTTGCCCTTGTCGTGACTGGCAAGATTTTTCACATTCTCCAACAGGAACGCTTTTGGGCATTTCGTCTTGATGATGCGCGCCACATCGAAAAACAGAGTGCCCTGTGCCTCGTCGGCAAAGCCGTGCTTGCGTCCGAGCGCGTTTTTCTTCGACACGCCGGCGATGCTGAATGGCTGGCAGGGAAATCCCGCGAGCAGTACGTCGTGATCCGGGATATCGCGCGCATCCACTTCCGTGATGTCGCCGGCGAAACGATGCGTGGCATCCGGAAAATTCGCAAGATAGGTTTTCTGCGCCCACGTATTCCATTCGCTGGTGAACACGCAGCGCCCGCCTTGTGCCTCGAAGCCCATGCGAATGCCACCGATGCCGGCGAACAGATCGATGAATGTGAACGCCGCCTCGCCCTTGTCGGGAACATCCAGCGGCAACAGCCGTTGCCGGATGGCATCCACGAGATAGGGCGGCGGATCGGTTTCGCGTACTTCCCAACGCCGTACCGTGCGCACGTCCACACCCAGTGCGGCAGCAAGTTCGCGCTGGCTATAGCGCCCGCGCAGGCTGGACAACAAATGCACCACGTTTTCCACACCGTTTCCCCTTGCGGAATCAACGGCGGGCAGTATGTCCGCTTTTTGTCCCTTTAACAAGTGGCGGTCGAGCACGCCTATGCAGTCCGGTTGTGTGTCCGCAATCCGGCGAAGCTACCCGCGTTCGAGGAACTCCACCACCCGCCTCGCGAGCGCATCTACGGATTCCTTCTCCGTGCGCAAATGCAGTTCCGGATCGAGCGGAGTTTCGTAAGGCGAATCCACGCCGGTGAAGTTGCGCAGTTCGCCGGCGCGCGCCTTGGCGTACAGGCCCTTCGGGTCGCGCCGTTCGCAAATTTCCAGCGGCGTGTCGACGAAGACTTCGGCAAATTCATTCGCGCCGAAGAGGTCACGCGCCATGCGCCTTTCGTCGCGGAACGGCGAGATGAAACTGACCAGCACGATGAGTCCGGCGTCAACCATCAGGCGCGCCACTTCGGCGACACGGCGGATGTTCTCGACACGATCCTCGGCGGTGAAGCCCAGATCACGGTTGAGTCCGTGGCGTACGTTGTCGCCGTCGAGCAGGTAGGTGTGGCGACCCAGCGCATGCAGACGCTGCTCGGCCTGATTGGCGATGGTGGATTTCCCTGAACCCGAAAGACCCGTAAACCACAGACAACGCGGATGCTGTTGCATGCTCGCGGCGCGGGCGGCGCGATCCACGCTCAATGCCTGCCAGTGAATATTGCCGGCGCGGCGCAGAGCGAAGTCCAGCGTGCCGCAGGCGGCAGTGGCGAGGCTCTGGCGATCGATCAACACGAAGCCACCGAGCGCAGGATTCTTCGCGTACGACTCGAACGCGACGGCGTGATCCAGGCTCAGGTGCACATACCCGACTTCGTTCATTTCGAGTTTCGTCGCGGCGATCGATTCCTGCGTATCGACATCGATGCGATGGCGGATCGCGGTGACGCGCGCGACCGCCGCGGCCGGACCCAGCTGGAAAAAATACAGGCGTCCCGGCAACAGCGGCGCTTCGTCCATCCACAGGATGTGCGCGGCGAACTGGTCGGCGACTTCGGGCGCGTCGTGCGTGGCGGCGATGACGTCGCCGCGTGCAATGTCGATTTCATCGGCGAGCGTAAGCGTCACGGCTTGCCCGGCGACGGCACAGTTCACGTCGGCATCGCCATTGAGAACACGCGCCACGCGCGTGCGCCGCGCCGATGGCAGGGCGATCACCTCGTCGCCCACCGCCACGCGACCGGACACGAGATTGCCCGCGTAACCGCGAAAATCCAGGTTCGGCCGATTGACCCATTGCACCGGCAGGCGCATCGGCGCGGTTGCGTTTTCGGCAACGGCGGGAACCTGTTCGAGGAACTCGAGCAGAGTCGGGCCGCGATACCACGGCGTGCGTTTGGACCGAATGGCGAGATTGTCGCCATCGATCGCCGACAATGGAATTGCCGTGACGGAGTCGATGCCAAGCTTGGCCGCAAGGTCGCGATATTCGACTTCGATGCGCGCGAAAGTGCTTTCATCGAAGTCGACCAGATCCATCTTGTTCACCGCCAGCACCACGCGGCGAATGCCAAGCAGCGCGCAGATGTAGCTGTGCCGGCGCGTTTGCGTGAGCACGCCCTTGCGCGCATCGACCAGTACCAGCGCGAGCGATGCGGTGGAAGCGCCGGTCGCCATGTTGCGCGTGTACTGCGCGTGGCCAGGACAATCGGCGACGATGAAATCGCGCCGCGCGGTGCTGAAATAGCGGAATGCGACGTCGATGGTGATGCCCTGCTCGCGCTCGAGCGCGAGGCCGTCGAGCAGGCGCGAGAAATCCGGCGGATCGCCGAGCGAGGCCTTTTCGTCGTCGCGCAGCAGGCCCGCGTCGTACAGCAGGCGTCCGAGAAGCGTGCTT
>JAFEEK010000248.1 GCA_018241165.1 Pseudomonadota bacterium | reverse complement strand
GAGCTGATCGCGCCGATCGTGTTCACGATTCCATTGCAACTGCTCGCCTACCACGTCGCCGTACAGCGCGGCACGGACGTGGACCAGCCGCGCAATCTGGCGAAATCCGTGACCGTGGAGTGACCCAGGTTCGAGCGAATAGCCACCAACTGGGGCATGGAGCGATTTAGAGAATGATTACCGGCGACATCAAAAGTCAGATCGACCGCATCTGGGACTCGTTCTGGTCTGGCGGCATTTCGAACCCGCTGGAGGTGATCGAGCAGATCACTTATTTGCTGTTCGTCCGCCGCCTCGACGACACGCAGACGCTGGAGGAAAACAAGGCCAATCGGCTCAAAAAACCGATGGAACGCCGGGTTTTCCCGCAGGGCAAGGACACCAAAGGCCGCAGTTACGAAGACTATCGCTGGTCGCGCTTCAAGCATTTCGCTCCGGCGGAGATGTTCGAGGTGGTCGGCGAACACCTGTTTCCGTATCTGCGCTCCGGTCTTGCGCGACAGCTCGGTGATGGCGATTCCACCTACGCACACCACATGAAGGATGCGCGCTTCACCATTCCGACGCCGGCGCTACTGTCCAAGGTGGTGGACCTGCTCGACCACGTGCCGATGGATGAGCGCGACACCAAGGGCGACATCTACGAATACATGCTGGCCAAGATCGCCAGCGCCGGGCAGAACGGCCAGTTCCGCACGCCACGCCACATCATCCAGCTCATGGTGGAACTGACCGCGCCACAGCCCGCCGATGTGATCTGCGATCCCGCCTGCGGCACCGCGGGATTTCTCGTCGCGGCCGGCGAACATTTGCGCGAGAAGCACCCGAGCGCGCTGCGCGAGGCCAAACAGCGCGAGCACTTCCACCACGGGATGTTTCACGGCTTCGATTTCGACAACACCATGCTGCGCATCGGCAGCATGAACATGCTGCTGCATGGCGTGGAAAGCCCGGACATCCGCTACCGCGATTCGCTGGCGCAGGACCACGCGGGCGAAGAAGAAAAGTACACGCTGGTGCTGGCCAATCCGCCATTCGCCGGCAGCCTGGATTACGAGAACACGGCCAAGGACCTGTTGCAGATCGTCAAGACCAAGAAGACCGAGCTGCTGTTCCTCGCGCTGTTCCTGCGCCTGCTCAAGCCCGGCGGCCGCGCGGCGGTGATCGTGCCCGACGGCGTACTGTTCGGTTCCAGCAAGGCGCACAAGGAACTGCGCCGCTTGCTCGTGGAAGACCAGAAACTCGAAGCCGTGGTGTCGCTGCCCGGCGGCGTGTTCAAACCCTACGCTGGCGTCTCCACCGCGATTCTCATCTTCACCAAGACCAACTCCGGCGGTACCGACCATGTGTGGTTCTACGATGTCGAAGCGGACGGCTGGAGCCTCGACGACAAGCGCACGCCGCTGCTGACAGACGACAAGCTCGGACCCACGCCCTTTTTTCTTCGTCATTCCCGCGACGCTTCAAAGCCCTCCCCTTCAAGGGGAGGGTTGGGTGGGGATGGGTTTGCACTGACCCCCGACGAGCACGCAAAAAACAACCTGCCTGACGTGCTCGCGCGCTGGGCCAAGCGCGATGGCGCCGAGAAGAAACGCCCGCGCACCGCACAAAGTTTTTGCGTGCCCAAGGCCGACATCGCCGCACAGGGCTACGACCTCTCGCTCAATCGTTACAAAGAAGTCGAGTACGAAGCCGTCGACTACGACCCGCCGAAGAAAATTCTTGCCGACCTCGCCAAGCTCGAAACCGAAATTCAGCAGGGGATGAGGGAGTTGGAAGGGATGCTGCGGTGAGTGCGATGGCACGGGTGGCGGATGTCGCCGACCAGATTCGAGGCGTGACATACGCGAAACAAGACGCATCACGCGCGCCACGAGATGGGTACTTGCCGGTACTTCGCGCAGGCAACATCTCTGACCAAGGTCTGGTGTTCGATGATCTGGTATTTGTGCCGGCCGCACGCATCAACGCGAAGCAAAGGATACGGCAAAACGACGTCGTCATTGCCGCGTCCAGCGGCAGCCTCGATGTGGTTGGCAAAGCAGCACGCGCCCTAAACGACTTCGCCGGCGGATTTGGTGCGTTCTGCAAGGTTCTGCGACCACGCTCGCACGTCGATCCAGGCTACTTCGGGCATTTCTTCCAAACGCGCGAATATCGGCAACGTGTCTCGGCGCTTGCAGCTGGCGCGAACATCAACAATCTGCGGAACGAACATCTCGACGAGATGCTGATCCCGCTCCCACCCCTCCCCGAGCAGCGGCGCATCGCGGCGATCCTGGACAAGGCCGACGCGCTGCGTGCCAAGCGCCGCGCCGCCATCGCCAAGCTTGACGAACTCACCCAATCCATCTTTCTCGATATGTTCGGCGATCCGATCGCAAACCCCCGCGGATTCCCTACGCGACCCATGATCGACCTTGTCGATCGCGCTCGGCCAATAAGCTATGGCATCTTGATGCCGGGGCCCGACCAGTCAATTGGCATCAATTATGTTCGCGTAGTCGATATGCAGGACGGCGGGATCAACCTATCGGGCATTCGCAAAACGACCGTCCAGATATCAAAAAATTTCCGGCGATCCCTACTCAAGACGGGTGACTTGCTGATGTCGATTCGCGGTCATGTTGGGCGGTTCGCCGTTGTGCCAGCTGAACTTGATGGCGCCAACATCACGCAAGATACGGCACGCTTGTCGGTCACTGGCGCAGATTCTGTGTTCGTCCGCGAGTGTCTGCGTACCCAAGGTTTTCAGTATTGGATGCGTCAGCGAACCAAGGGCGTCGCCGTTCGCGGCATCAACCTTGGCGACGTCAAAATTATGCCAATCATTACGCCGTCGGCAACAGAACAAGAGCAGTTCGCACGAACTGTACGCAAGATCGAGCAATTGCGGCAACGCGCAGGGACGGCGTTGAAAGAGTCCAAATCGCTGTTTGCATCTCTTCAACAGCGTGCGTTCCGCGGCGAGCTGTAGCGCATAAGCGCAGATGTCCTGTGGGGAAGACTCGGAGGCTATAACAAGACTCGGACGCTTGCGGCTTGCTAAAGGCTGCCTATAATATGGAGCCGTTCTGGACGCTTGCGCAAGTCTGGGGAAGGTATGGCAACGGAGGACAAAAATTCAACCCGCGCAGGGCGTTACGCAAGCCAACCCTCGGGCTATCGGGCTTTCATGCCCGCGCCGCTGCCCCCGGCGCCGCCGGTAAGGCTGACCGGTGAATTGCAGCGATTGTTGTCCGCCGCCGATCGCGCCCTGGGTCGTCTTGACGGCTCCGTGCTCACGCTGCCGAACCCGGACCTGTTCGTCTTCATGTACGTGCGCAAGGAGGCGGTGCTTTCCAGCCAGATCGAAGGCACGCAAAGCTCGTTGCAGGATCTGCTGGCTGCCGAAGCGCAGTTGTTCGATCTTGACCTGCCGCACGACGTGGACGAAGTGCTGAACTACGTGCGCGCAATGAATCGCGGACTGGCCAGGTTGCCCGAGCTGCCGGTTTCGGTGCGGCTGATCCGCGAAATCCACATGGAATTGATGCGTGGCGTGCGCGGAGACCGGTTGCTGCCGGGCGAACTGCGCACCAGCCAGAACTGGATCGGCCCGGGCGGCTGCACGCTCGCCACGGCCACTTTTGTTCCACCCCCGCCCCACGCGGTGGCTGCCGCGCTGGGCGATCTGGAAAATTTCCTGCACGCGAAGGACAACCTGCCACCGTTGGTGAAGATCGCGCTCGCCCATGTGCAGTTCGAGACGATCCATCCATTTCTCGACGGCAACGGCCGCGTGGGACGGTTGTTGATCACGTTCCTGCTGACCGAGCGCGGCGTGTTGCACAAACCGGTGCTGTATCTATCGCACTACCTCAAGCGCTATCGGCAGGAATACTACGACCGGTTGCAGGCGGTGCGCGAACAGGGCGCGTGGGAGCAGTGGCTGGCATTTTTCCTGCGCGGTGTCGCCGAGGTGGCGGATGAAGCCGTGGCCACGGCCCGGCGCATCCTGCAGTTGCGCGAAGCCCATCGAACCGCGATCACGGCGCAGTTGGGGCGCGCGGCCGGCAATGGACACAAGGTACTGGAGGCGTTATTCGATCGGCCCATCGTGTCGGTGAACGACATCCGGGCGTTGACGGGTACGTCCTATGCGGCGGCGAACGCACTGGTGGCGCGCCTGGAAAAATTGGGAGTGCTCGCGGAAATGACCGGTTACACGCGCAATCGTCGATTCCGCTATGCGCCCTACATCGCGTTGTTCGCGAACAACGCGGAGGGACACGCGTGAGTCAGTTTGCCTTCCTCCGGCGCGAATGGCCGAGCGTGTTCGATGCCGCGGTGAAGGCAGAGGCTGCCGTGCGCGCCGATCCGCGCACCGCGTGCTTCTACGCGCGCCGCGCGCTGGAGCTCGCGATTGCGTGGGCGTACAAGCACGATCCGGCGCTGCGGTTGCCTTATCAAGATAATCTTTCTGCGCTTATTCACGAGCCGAGCTTCAAGGATGCCGCTGGCGAAGCGGTGTTCAACAAGGCGCGCGTGATCGTCACGCTCGGCAACCGCGCGGTGCACAGCCATCGACCGATCGCCGAAGCCGATGCGTTGGTCGCTGTGCGCGAGCTGTTCCATGTTGCCTACTGGCTGGCGCGCACGTATGGCCGAGATGCGCGGCCTGACGCTGGCTTGACGTTTGACGCGGCGGCGTTGCCGAAGCCCACGCAGAGCACTGCGCAAACGGGCGAGCAGTTGCAGGCACTGGAAGCTCGCCTGCGCGAGAAGGACGAGAACCTTGCGTCGTTGCTGGCGGACAAGAGCGCGCTGGACGAAGAGTTGAAGCGCTTGCGTGCCGAGGTCGCCGCAGCGAAGAAGGCTGCCGCCGAACGCCCGGACGCGCACGACTACTCCGAGGCCGAAACGCGCGACTACTTCATCGACCTTCTGCTGAAAGAGGCGGGTTGGCCGCTGGATCAGAAACGCGATCGCGAGTTCGAAGTCGCCGGCATGCCCAACGAAAAGGGCGTGGGCTTCGTCGATTACGTGCTGTGGGGCGACGATGGCAAACCGCTGGGCCTGGTCGAGGCCAAGCGCACCCGCCGCGATGCGCGTGTCGGCCAGCAGCAAGCCAAGCTCTACGCCGATTGTCTTGAAGCGCAGTTTGGCCAGCGGCCCATCATTTTTTACTCCAACGGCTACGATCACTGGATCTGGGATGACACGCGTTATCCCCCGCGTCGGGTGCAAGGGTTCTACAAAAAGGCCGAACTGCATCTGCTGATCCAGCGCCGCGGAACGCGCCGGTCGCTCGCCGATGCGCCAATCAGCCCGACGATCGTCGAACGGTTTTACCAGACCCGCGCCATTCGCCGAATCGGCGAGGCGTTCGAGCGCGATCACGACCGCAAGGCGCTGCTCGTGATGGCGACGGGCGCCGGCAAGACGCGCACGGTGATCGCGTTGAGCGACATGCTGATGCGCTGCAACTGGGTCAAGCGCGTGCTGTTTCTGGCCGATCGCGTGGCGCTGGTCAATCAAGCGGTGAATGCGTTCAAGCGCCATCTGCCGGATGCCTCGCCGGTGAACCTCGTAACCGAAAAGGACACCGAGGGGCGTGTTTACGTCTCGACCTATCCCACGATGATGGGCTTGATCGACGAATCCACCGATGGGCAACGGCGTTTCGGCGTGGGCCACTTCGATCTCATCGTCATCGACGAGGCGCACCGCTCGGTGTTCCAGAAATACGGCGCGATCCTCGACTACTTCGACTCGCTGCTGGTGGGCCTGACCGCAACCCCCAAGGACGAGGTCGATCGCAATACCTACAGCTTGTTCGATCTTGAGAATGGTGTACCGACCGACGCGTATTCGCTGGAGGATGCGGTACGCGACGGGTTCCTGGTGCCGCCGAAGGCGGTATCGGTGCCGCTGAAATTCCAGCGCGAAGGCATCAAGTACAACGATCTGTCGGAAGAAGACAAGGACCAGTGGGACGCGCTGGAGTGGGACGACGACGGCAGCGTACCCGATCGCGTGGAAGCCGCTGCGGTGAACAAATGGCTGTTCAACAAGGACACGGTGGACAAAGTTCTGGCACATCTGATGACGCGCGGACTCACCGTGGCGGGCGGCGATCGGTTGGGCAAGACCATCGTCTTCGCCAAGAATCAGCAGCACGCGGATTTCATCGCCGAGCGTTTCAACGCCAACTATCCGCACTACAAGGGCGAGTTTGCGCGGGTCATCACCTTCAAGACCGAGTACGCGCAGAACCTGATCGACGCGTTCGCGACCAAGGGCAAGGCACCACACATCGCCATCTCGGTGGACATGCTCGACACCGGCATCGACGTGCCGGAGATCGTAAACCTGGTGTTCTTCAAGCTGGTGCGCTCAAAGACGAAGTTCTGGCAGATGCTCGGTCGTGGCACGCGCCTTTGCGCGGACTTGTTCGCGCCGGGAGAGGACAAGTCGTGTTTCTTCGTGTTCGACTATTGCCAAAACCTTGAGTACTTCAGTCAGGACATTCCCGGCACGGAAGGCGTGCCTGTGGCTTCGCTGGCCAAGCGGCTATTCGACGCGCGTTTGGAGTTGATCGCGGCGTTGGGCAAAGGCAGTCCGTTTATGGCCGTAAAAGAGGCGATGACAGACTTTCCAGGACCGAAGACCAACGAAGAAGTTCGACAGGCGGTGATCGACAAGTTGCAGCAGGAAGTGGCGGCAATGAAACTCGACAATTTTGTCGTACGCCCGCATCGCAGGCTGGTCGAGCAGTTCTCGAAACCGGAGGCGTGGCAGGCGATCGCACGCGATGCGATGGCGGAGTTGTCGCATTCGGTCGCGGGGCTACCCACCGAGCTCGACCCCGAAAGCGAGGAAGCCAAGCACTTCGATTTGCTTGCGTTAAGCCTGCAAATCGCTCTCTTGCGAGCCGAACCCGGGTTCCAGCGACTGCGCGATCGGGTCGTGCAAATCGCCACGCTACTGGAAGAGAAAGACACCATCCCGATGGTGCGGGAGCAGATGCCCCTGATCCAGGAGATTCAGGACGAGGCGTGGTGGAAGGATGTGACCGTGCCGATGCTTGAAGCCATGCGTCGGCGCTTGCGCGGACTGGTGCAGTTCATCGACCGGCGCCAGCGCAAAGTGGTCTATACCGATTTCGAGGATGAACTCGGAGATGAAACTGAAGTCACCCTTCCCGGCACGAACGTCGGCACGGATGACGCCAGATTTCGCGCCAAGGCGCAGGCGTTTCTGCGCCAGCATCTCGACCATATCGCAGTCGCCAAGTTGCGCATGAACCGGCCGCTGACTGCGTCTGACATGCGCGAGCTGGAGCGCCTGCTTGCCGCAAGCGGCGCGGGCGCGCCGGAGGATATTCGTCGGGCAGCCGACGATGCGCATGGGCTCGGGATTTTCGTGCGTACATTGGTCGGCATGGATCGAGCGGCAGCCAAGGAAGCCCTGGCCGGATTCATCAATGACAAGACGCTGGGCGCGAATCAGATCGAATTCGTCAATCTAATACTTGATCACCTGACCGAACATGGCGTGGTCGAACCCGCGCGGCTATACGAATCGCCATTCACCGATCTGACTCCGCACGGGCCAGACGCTCTGTTCAAGCCCGACAAGCTGGATGAGTTACTGCGCACTCTGGATGCCGCGCGAATATCGGCGGTGGCAGCGTAAAGATTATCCGGCGAGGAGCAGATCAAAGGTCGGTCCCGTCGGAAAGTGGTTCGTGATCTGCAGTTATTCTCGAATCCTTCTGGCGTCTTGCGCGGCCCCAACATCAATGGCGATCGCAGCCACAACATCGCCCGACCGATCCAACGCGTCTAATGCCCGCGAAGTGAAAAGCGTCCATCCTCGGTAGAGCGCGCAGTAAATGCCAGTCAGAGCGCAGATTACCATCACCTTGAGCCATGCTGGCCCCTGCTCCAGGTCGGTAAGTGCACAGAATTAGCTCCTACCACTGGTGACGCGCCGACTCGCGCGGCAAGAATGCTTCCGGCCAAAAAAACGGGCCGCACAAGGCGGCCCGTAATTTTGTTGCCGGTTGCAGCCTCGATCAGAACTTGAGGCTGGCTT
>JAFEEK010000247.1 GCA_018241165.1 Pseudomonadota bacterium | reverse complement strand
TCGCAACTGCTCGGCTGGCGCGGTGACGCGTCGCAACCGCAGGCACTGGTGTTCGTGCATCACGGCCTGCGCTTCGAGCTCGCGTTCGATGCCAACGATGCCATCGGCCACGACGATGCCGCGCACATCAAGGACATCGTGCTGGAATCGGCGGTTACGTCCATCATCGACTTCGAGGATTCCATCGCCGCGGTGGATGCCGACGACAAAGTCGCGGCGTATCGCAACTGGCTCGGCCTGACGCGCGGCGATCTCGTCGCCGAATTCGACAAGGGCGGCAAGACGGTCGAACGGCATCTCAATGCCGATCGCGCCTACACGGCGGTCGATGGCAGCAAACGTCATTTGCACGGTCGCGCGCTGCTGTTGGTGCGCAATGTTGGCCACCACATGACCACGCCGGCGATCCTCGATGCGGATGGCAATGAGATTTTCGAAGGCATGCTCGATGCCACGATCACGTCGTTGATCGCCAAGCGCGACCTCGCATCACGGCGTAACTCGCGCGCGGGGTCCATCTACATCGTCAAGCCGAAGATGCACGGCGCCGCCGAAGTCGCGTTCGCGGTGGAATTGTTCGCGCACGTCGAAGCCCTGCTCGGTCTGCCGGCGACAACGATCAAGATCGGCATCATGGACGAGGAGCGTCGCACCAGCGTCAATCTCACCGCCTGCATCGCCGCGGCGAGCGAACGCATCGTGTTCATCAATACCGGCTTTCTCGACCGCACCGGCGATGAAATCCACAGCGCCATGCGCGCCGGCGCGATGGTGCGCAAACCGGATATGAAAACGCAGGCGTGGATCCGCGCCTACGAGCCGAACAACGTTCAGGCGGGCTTGGCCTGCGGCTTGCGTGGCCACGCGCAGATCGGCAAGGGCATGTGGGCGATGCCGGATCAGATGCATGCGATGCTCGAACAAAAAGGCGCGCAACTTCAAGCCGGCGCGAACACCGCCTGGGTGCCCTCGCCCACCGCCGCGACCTTGCACGCGCTGCAATATCACCGCGTCGATGTGCGTGCGGTGCAGCGCGCGCTGGAAGGCCAGCACGCCGACTACACCGACGCCATTCTCACGGTTCCCGTCGCACAGGCTCCCGCGTGGACTGCGCAAGAAATCCAGAACGAACTGGACAACAACGTGCAGGGCATCCTCGGCTACGTCGTGGCGTGGATCGACCGCGGCATCGGCTGCTCGAAGATTCCCGACATCCACGGCACGGGCCTGATGGAAGACCGCGCGACCTTGCGCATCTCCAGCCAGCACATCGCCAACTGGCTGCTGCACGGCATCGTCACCCGCGATCAGGTCGAATCAACACTGCAACGCATGGCCGCCGTGGTCGATGTGCAAAACGCCGCCACGCCGGACTACGAACCGATGGCCGGAAACTTCGACGCATCTTGCGCGTTCCAGGCCGCCCGCGACCTGATCTTCACCGGTGCCGACCAGCCCAACGGCTACACCGAACCCGTGCTGCACCGGTGGCGGCGGAAGAAGAAGGCGCAGCAGGCAGGCGGCTGATGAGAGTGCCATCAAAGTCGAATCAGATCGACCCGATCGGATTAACACAAACGATCTGCGAATGTTTTAGCAACCCGCTTCCTGACACGCATCCACTGTACGACTGGAAACGTACAAGGCCGACAGGTCCTTGCTGCCGACACGGAACTGGCTGCGCTTTTTGGCCCTAGGATTGTTGGTGGATGCGCCTTCCAGCTTGATGCCGGGGTCGTAGTAAACCTTGCCCTCATCAACGGCCTTGAGGAACAACCGGAACTCCGCACCTTCGCCGAGCAGGATGTTGCGCCCGTAACGGTATTGGCGATCACCGGTCTTGCTTGCCTGCGACGGCACGAAGGCAGCGTGAGCGTGTTTTACTTTCCAATGATCCATCAGTTTGACGAAAGGCCATGCCGCCGCCAATTTGTCTCTCTTGTCCAGAAGCTGGATGGCGCCGGTCGAAGAATATTTCCCGTTGTTTGCATCGAAGCCATCCAAAACGAAGCTCACAGCCATTTTTCCATTTCATCAGCAATGATGCATTCGAGCCGCTCACTTGGGCTTTCATCTGTCCCAGCAAGGACTTCTTCCGCCCACTCCCGACCGAATCTCTCTGTCACGTCGTAGAGCCAAACACCGCCAAAATCGCTTGACTCCATCTGGCTCCAGCGTCGCGCAAGCAACGGCGCGCAACTAATGATTTCATTGATGAACCCCATGTAGCCGCCAAACCTATTCAGGTCGGCGTCGCGGCGATCACGAAGAAGATTTGCCGCGCCCAATGCAAGAAACGCAACTTCCTCGGCCCAATCTTGATTCAAATTTTGATTGGTTGCAGCCTCTCGGTCTTCGAGTCGCGCCAATGCCTCAGATGGCGTCATTCCAAATGCGAACTCCTCACCGTTACCGCGTTCCGCGTAGTAGCGCGCGGACGCTGCCACCCGCCAATCGGCTCTCGTGAGTCCGATTGTGATGCTTCTCATGCTTCGCTCCTGAGCATATTTTCCAGATGGCTTCGCATGAACCCCGGCTCAGGACTGAACCGTTCTGGTAACTCGATCACACGACCTTCGATGGGCCAAAACACTTCCTTCAGAAATGCGTCTTTGGTCGCCCTCAACCGCTTGGACAACACGATTCTTGCATCGTCGGTCAGCGAAAATAAGTAGCCATCGAACGCCTTATCGTGAATCGCTGAAAGGCAGAGGCCGTTGCTCGGATTCAAGCGATTCGCCTTGTCGTCGCGCCACGGCACGATATGGCTTGCAACCAACAGCCGCGAGTCGCTCACGCCGGAAATGCAGCAGCGCCCGCGATAGCTTGCGAGCACGGCGTGGCGGAAAAACGATTGCTTGACTCGCTGCTCGACAATCGCCCGACGCGTTTCTCCGGTGAAATCCGCAAGCGCAAAGTCGCTATTTGCTTCCGGAGGCGCATCGACACGCTGTCCCTGCTCATGCGCGAGACCTTCTCGGATTTGCTGACATTCCGCGACAAGACGTTCCCAGTCGGCATGAAATTCCGCCCACACCACCCTGTCGAGCGCAGACGCGTTGCCAAGACCGTGGCGCCCGGAATCGCGAATAGTCGGGTCGAGACTCGCAAAATTGACAAGCTTCATCGCCAGCGCACTGGACGTTCTGCCGATCAGTTTCGACAGTTCCACGATTTGCGGATTTCGCTGATGAAGCTTACCGAACGGCAACTGGCAATAAAGATAGAAAGCTAGCTTCAACTGCTCAAGCGTCCAGTTCCCGCGTTTCGGAAATGCTTCCGGTTCGATTGTTGCTCGCGGCATGGCAACGCGCTCCTCGACGTGCAGCTTCGACACCACGCACTTTGCCGCAGCTTCCATCATCGGCACAACTGCGGCGTCGGCAAGAAGTTTGTACGCCTGCGTATCGCTCACCGGAATCTTGAACGTGTCCGGAAATCCCATCAGGCGCGCGCATTCGCGCGGGGTCAGGCGGCGCGGACGTTTGCGAGCACCCTGCGCGACGAGAATCTCGGAGCCGTCCTTGTAGTAGCGCGCCGACAACGTGCGTGCCACGCCGCTGCCATCCACCAATCCGAAGCCAAAGCCGTTGCCGGCAGCGCGGTGCTTGGCGGCGTAATCCTGCAGGTACTGCCACAGGTGCGCCGTGAGCGTGTACTTCGCGGCGACTTTGGCCTTCGCGCCTTCCGTGTAGGGCGGTTCAATCGCTTCGCTGCCGTCTTG
>JAFEEK010000246.1 GCA_018241165.1 Pseudomonadota bacterium | reverse complement strand
TTCAACCGCCATCCGGTCGAACGCTGGCACCGGCGCCTGAACCTGATCGTATACCTCAACCATGAATGGAATGACGCATGGGGCGGCGCGCTGGACCTGCATTCCGACCCGCGCGCGCAGGATGATGCGATCACCTCAATCTCGCCGAGCTACAACCGCGCCGTGATCTTCGAGACCACGGAAACGAGCTGGCACGGCTTCCGCCGCATCGACCTGCCCGGCGAAAAGCGCGCCTTGTCGCGCAAGTCGATTGCCTTGTATTTTTACACGACGCAACGTCCTGCCGATGAACTCGCCGACACGCATTCGACGATCTACGTTGACCTGCCGCTTTCAGAGCGATTCAAGCCCGGATTCACGCTGGACGATGCCGACGTGCAGGAATTGCGCGTCTTGCTTGCCCGCCGCGACCAGCATAACCAGCGCTTGTACCGCGACCTGACACACATCACGAAGCAACTGGAGCAATCGCAAGCGGCGTTGCATAGCGGCCGCCTTGGGCGGCTGCGGTATTTCGCCAGGCGACTTCTCGGTCGCTAATGCGATCGAGTAATTCGGCAGCACCGTTTACCATCATTCCCGGCCACAACCCCAAGCGAACGACCCATGGACATTGCGGAACTGGACAAGCTTTCCCAAAGCTACAAGAAGGATCTCGAAAGGAAGAAAGAGGGCCTTTCCCCATCCGAATTCGCCTGGTATCCCTACGGGACGCTGGACAATTTCCATATCCTCAATCGTCTCCTGACGGGTGAGAACCGCTCGTTTCTGGATCATGTCGGCGATGGACCGATCGCCGATATTGGAGCAGCCGATGGCGACATCGCCTTTTTTCTCGAATCCCTTGGCTACCGCGTCCACATCGCCGATTTTCCTCCAACAAACCTCAACGGCTGCCGCGGCATGCGTTTGCTCAAACAGGCATTCAATTCACAAGCCGAGATTCTGGAAACCGACCTTGATGCACAATTCAAGCTTGTTGCGGAACGCTACGAACTTGCGTTCTTCCTTGGCATCCTCTACCACCTGAAGAATCCCTACCTGGCTCTGGAATCGCTTGCGAAGTGCGCGCGCCATGCGTTCATCAGCACGCGCGTGACACGTTTCAACGTTGCCAAAGGCGCGGAAGGCAAGGATGTCAACCGCAATCGCGTCGAATTGCGCGATATTCCCGCCGCCTATCTCGTGGCTCCCAATGAAACCAACAACGACGCGACGAATTTCTGGATGTTTTCGGAGGCTGGCCTGCACCGTATCCTGCATCGCAGCGGATGGGATGTTCTGGACTTTGCGACGTTTGGCAACACCAGCAATTCGGATCCTGCAACTGCAACTGGCGACGAGCGCGCCTTCTGCTACGTGCGCAGCAGGTACTTCTGATCGGGTGCCTGCCGTGTCATGCCGTCAATGCGATAGCGCGATACCGAGCAGCATCCAGGCCAGTTCGCGATCATCAGCCGATTGACCGATCGCAGCAGGCGAAAAAAAGCATCGTGAACGAATTTTCAGTTCGACGGCAGTGCCCGAGGACAATTTCACATCGAGGCTAAACTGCGATCTTGAGCCCCGGGCGACGCGGTGAGCCCAGCGCTTGCCTAGGATTTCAATGTCCAACACCTGATCGCCGGACAATTGATCCGGGGCCCACAGTTCAAGTTCGACGCCGCGCGCCTTGCGCTGCGGGGTAAAGGTCACGCAAAATTCCTTGCCGACCCATCGATCCGGCCACATTCCCAATGGCGGCACCGCTTGCACGGCATACCCCTGCAGCGGCACGCGCAGGGCATCTCGCGCCTGGGTCAGGGCGCCTTCCATTGCTGCTATCTGGCTGGCGAAGTGCTTTTCGCGTTCGTAAAGGAACTTGAGCTGTCCGAACATGCGCTCAAAGCGTCCATGCAAATCCGCGACTCGCGCGGCATCGAGCGTGACTCCCGGAACCAGATCCGCCGGCATGCCATCGGGCACGTAGACCGTCGCGTGCGATGCCGCGGTTTCTTCCGGCGGACGTTCCTTGGTGTACAAGTAGATCGCGAACGACTTGCGCGACAAATCCCTCTTGTCAGCTGGCAAATGGATACTCGAAAACCCGTGCCATGAACGCTCGGTGGTCTCGAAGATCACGGCGCGGTTGAACAGCGGCGCGATGCTCTGGCCGCTTGCATCGCCATTCCATGGATCTGCCTGCAGTTGCAGGTTCCCGCCCCAGGCCTCATCCCATTCCGGATTCAGATAGACGATCAGGTTCAGGCGCCGGTGCCAGCGTGTGCCCGGGTGGAAATTGAAATCGACATGCTGATCCAGCCCCTGCCCATCGCGGTTCTCGTGCGTGCCGCCACCGATGTAGTCCGGATCGTAAAGCAGGTCGGGTATGCCGGTGACCACAGAGACAAAATCGAGAAATTCGCGTGTCTGCAGGTAGCGGTCAAGGCTGCGATACGTGTCTGAAATCTCGCGTACGTTCATGCGCACGGCCTTGCCGCCGACCTCGCCCATTTCGTTCAGTGCGTAGCGATCTTCGAAGCGAGGAAAGTCCGCGAGCATGCGCTGGCCCAGATCAGGCGCAAGAAAATCCTCGATGACGAGATGCCGGAACGGCTTGGCTGCACGAAACGATTGGGCAAAACTGCCCGCTTCTGCGAGGATTTTGGTACCAAGGACGGTCATGATGAAACTCGGAGTACGAGGGTCGAGGCATTATACTTTGGGTCTTGTTGAACCCACGTAGGCTTACCCCAATGGCATTTCTTGACTCGACCGCGCCCGTGCGTTGCCGTCTTTGCGGGTGGAGTGAGGTGACGCTGCTCGGGCCCGTAGCCCCGACGCACCCCGCTGAATTCCATACAAACGAATTCACGCTGCAGCATTGCGGTCATTGCGACGTGGTCTACCTTCACCCGCTACCGTCGGCGAACGATTTGAGGCTTTTATACCAGCAGTCGATGCAGTTCACCGACGCGCATTACACCGATCCCGCACAGGTGGAAAAGATTCTGGCCTACTACAGCGGCGCGGCGCGCAACCTCGATCTGATTCCCCAAAATGGCGCGCGAATGTTGGAGATTGGCGCGGGACTCGCATGGATGTCGCGTGCATGCAAGGCAATCGACCCGACAGTACTAACGATTGCGCAAGACGTGAGCGCGGAATGTGCGGATACATGTCCGTGGGTGGATCACTACTTCGTCGGCACTGTCGATGCAATCCCCGATCGCGGGCCTTATCAGATGGTCTCACTGACACATGTGATTGAGCACTTGGCCAACCCGGCCAGCATGCTGCGCACCATCAGCGCACTCGTCCAACCAGGCGGCGCCGTATTCATCACCGCGCCATTTCGGCCGAGCGGTTGGCGACGCGGTGACGCAATCACGGCCTGGCGCGACTATTCCTATCTCCACGTTCCGGCACATATAACGTATTTCTCGCGACAGTGGTTCGAATTGCAGGCGGCATCGCACTTCAGCATCGCACACTGGGACGCATCGCACGAGAACGGCCAAGCATTCGAATTGGTATTGCGTCGTAAATAGGTGAATGCAAGGTTCAGCGCATCCGCTGCTCTTCCAGCGTCAACGCCACCTTGTCGCGCAGGTACACCGGCAGCGCCTGTTCGGGCGCGACGCCGCGACCGGCGGCGAATTGCGGCGCGGCCAGCGCCGCAACCGCACGGGCCTGCGGATAGCACGCGCCATCGGCGAACACGGGCGGTGCCGGCATGCGCGAAGTGAGCGCATCGCGGTATGCATCCCAACCCGTACCGACGATGCTCCATTGTATACTTTGCGGCAAACTCAGCGCGTCGGCCTTGCCGATGGATTCCTCGCCGATCGCCTCGGCCAGCCCGTCCGCACCGCGCCGGAACGCGCCGGCATAGACCTCGCCCATGCGTGCGTCGATCACGGCGAGAATCGACGCTTCCGAAACCGGCGCATCTTGCGCGAGTGCGGCGAGTGACGACACCGGAACCACGGGAATATCCAACGCAAGGGCCAAACCTTGGCTGACCGCAATGGCGAGGCGCACGCCGGTAAATGCGCCAGGACCGCGGCCGACGGCGATGCCATCGAGTTGCGTGCGCGCGATGCCGGCTTCGGCCAACAGCGATTCGATCATCGGCAGGATCAGTTCGGCGTGCCGGCGCGGCGCGATCTCGCTGCGTTCGATGATGTGGCCGTCGACACTCAAGGCGGCCGAGCAACTTTCCGTGGCGGTTTCTATGGCGAGCAGGTTCATGCCACGTGGTAACCGGGAGATGTGCTCATCATCGACGGGCATCGCAATACCGTTGCTTCAAGCAGCAACATCGATGTAGTCCACCTGACTCAGCGCCGCGGGAATTGGCAATCCGTC
>JAFEEK010000245.1 GCA_018241165.1 Pseudomonadota bacterium | reverse complement strand
CACCAGGTCGTCTACACCACGCTGCACCTCGACAAGCCGTGGTCGATGGACGCCTATGCGCAGACCGGCGGTTGGCAGGCGTGGAAGAAGATCCTCGCCGAGAAACCCGATCCGGCGACGATCATCGATGAGTTGAAGAAATCTTCGCTGCGCGGCCGCGGCGGCGCGGGCTTTCCCACGGGCCTGAAGTGGAGCTTCATGCCCAAGGGCACGATGCAAAAGTATATTTTGTGCAATTCCGATGAATCCGAGCCGGGCACGTGCAAGGATCGCGACATCCTGCGCTACAACCCGCATGCGGTGCTTGAAGGCCTGGCCATCGCCTGTTACGCGACCGGTTCCACCGTCGCCTACAACTACCTGCGCGGCGAGTTCCACCACGAACCGTTCGAGCATTGCGAGGAAGCGCTCAAGGAGGCTTACGCCGCCGGACTGCTCGGCAAGAATATCCAGGGCAGCGGCATCGACGTGGACATCCACAACGCGCTCGGCGCCGGCGCCTACATCTGCGGCGAAGAAACCGCGTTGATGGAATCGCTCGAGGGCAAGAAGGGTTACCCGCGCTTCAAGCCGCCGTTCCCGGCCGGATTCGGCCTGTACGGCAAGCCGACCACGATCAACAACACCGAAACCTACGCCTCGGTTCCGGCTATTTTGCGCAAGGGCGCGGAATGGTTTCTCGCGCAGGGCAAGCCGAACAACGGCGGCCCGAAGATTTTTTCCGTGTCCGGCCACGTCAACAAGCCCGGCAATTACGAGGTCAAGCTTGGCACGCCGTTCAAGGATCTGCTGGCCATGGCCGGCGGCGTGCGCAACGGCCACAAGTTGAAAGCGGTGATTCCGGGCGGCTCGTCGATGAAGGTGCTGCCGGCCGAGGTGATGATGGAATTGACCATGGACTACGACGCGATCGGCAAGGCCGGCTCGGGCCTGGGTTCGGGCGCCGTGATCGTGATGGACGAAACCACCTGCATGGTGCGCGCCTGCGAGCGCATCAGCCAGTTCTACCACATGGAATCCTGCGGGCAGTGCACGCCCTGCCGCGAAGGCACGGGCTGGATGCACCGGCTGCTCACGCGCATAGTCGCCGGCAAGGGCACTCCCGACGATCTACATCGCCTGAAAGCCGTCGCGGGCCAGATCGAAGGCCACACCATCTGCGCGTTCGGCGAAGCCGCCGCGTGGCCGGTGCAGGCTTTCCTGCAACGCTACTGGAACGAATTCGAGTACTTCGTCGAGCACGGACATTCAATGCTGGACGAGAAACTGGGAGTCGCGGCATGAGCATTCTTGCGCGTCATTTTTTTGCTTGTCATTCCGGCGAAGGCCGGAATCCAGTGACTCTTCAGGCGCCGGAAAATGCAAAGGCGCTGGGTCCCGGCTTTCGCCGGGACGACGAAAGCACGAAGGTGTACGCATGAGCGCAGCTCCGACCACGCCGAATACCGCACCCGACCTCGTCAATATCGAGATCGATGGCAAGCCACTGAAGGTGCCGAAGAATTCGATGATCATCCAGGCCGCGGATGCGGCTGGCATTCCGATTCCGCGTTTCTGCTATCACAAGAAACTGCCGATCGCGGCGAACTGCCGCATGTGCATGGTCGAAACCGAGATGAACGGCAAGGCCGTGCCGAAGCCGCAACCGGCCTGCGCGACGCCGGTGATGGAAGGCATGAAAATCAACACGCAGTCGATGCGCGCGCTTTCCGGCCAGCGCAACGCGATGGAATTTTTGCTGATCAACCATCCGCTGGATTGCCCTGTCTGCGATCAGGGCGGCGAGTGCGAATTGCAGGACGTGTCGCTCGGCTATGGCCGCTCGGTCAGCCGCTTCACCGAGCGCAAGCGCGTGGTGGCGGACGAGGACATCGGCCCGCTGGTCGCCACCGAAATGACGCGCTGCATCCACTGCACGCGCTGCGTGCGTGTACTCGGCGACGTCGCCGGCACCTACGAATTCGGCGACATGGATCGCGGCGATCGCCACGTCATCGGCACCTATATCGGCCGGCCGCTGGTCAGCGAAATCTCCGGCAACGTCATCGATGTGTGCCCGGTCGGTGCGCTGACCAACAAGGTATTCCAGTTCAAGGCGCGCGCCTGGGAATTGATTGCGCGCGAATCCATCGGCTATCACGACGCGCTCGGCTCCAACCTGTGGCTGCACACACGAAGCGGGCAAGTGTTGCGCAGCGTGCCGCGCGACAACGAGGCGATCAACGAATGCTGGCTGTCGGATCGCGACCGTTATTCGCACGAAGGCTTGTATGCGACGGATCGCGCGACAAAACCACTTGTGCGCAAGAATGGCGAACTCGTCGAAGTGTCGTGGGACGAGGCCATTGCCTTTGTCGCCGACGGCTTGAAAAAATCCGGCGGCGATCTTGGCGCGCTGGTCGCGCCGCTGGCGTCGAGCGAGGAAGGCTTCCTGCTCGCGCAGGTCCTGCATGCGCTCGGCAGCGATTCCATCGACCACCGCCTGCGCACGCTGGATTTCACCGACGGCGCGCCGGTTGCCGCGTTCGAGATGCCGGTCGCCGACGTCGAAAAAGCGCGCGTGATCGCGCTGGTCGGCAGCAATCCGCGCCACGAGATGCCTTTGCTTGGGCTGCGCATCCGCAAGGCGTGGAAGGCGGGCGCGAAGGTTTACGCCATCAATCCGCTGGATTTCGAATTCAATTTCGAACTCGCCGGCAAGGCCGTCGCCACGCCATCGGCCCTGGTCGATGCAGCGTTGCGCCTCGCCAAAGCCGCCTACGACGCAGGGCATTTGCCGGACGGTGAACTCGCGCAGGTCTTGTCTGGCGTGAGCGCGGACGATGCCGCGCGATCGCTGTTCAAGGCATTGTCCGAGGCGTCGTCGAAGGTCTTGATTCTCGGTGAATCCGCCGCGCAGCATCCGCAGGCGTCGGTGTTGCGCGCAGCCGCGCGCTTCGCCGCGAAAGCGGCTGGCTGTGCGTACAACGAGATTCCATCCGGCGCAAACGATGTAGGCCTTGCGCGTGCCGGAGCGCAGCCGCAAGGGCAGGGCAAAAATGCCGTGGCGATGCTGGCGCAGCCGCCCAAGCATCTGATCGTGTATCAGGCCGGCTCGCAGGACACGTCATCCTCGGCCGCATTCGACGCAGCGCGCAGCAATGCGCAATTCTGCGTCTATGTCGGATCGTTCGCGTGCAACGGCGTGAAGCGCACCGCGCACGCCGTGTTGCCGATCGCGCTGCCGCCGGAATCCGACGGCAGCTACGTCAATGTCGATGGCGTCGTGCAGACGATCAAGGCCGGCGCGCGCGCGCCGGGCGATTCGCGGCCGGGCTGGAAAGTCCTGCGCGCACTCGGCGCGGCACTGGGCGTGGCCGGTTTCGAGTTCACCGAATTTTCCGAACTGCGCGACCTGATCGCATCGAAGCTTGGCGCAAAATCCACAATGCCGCATGCCGGGAAACTGGCGCAGCGCGCATCAGCCGGCGTGGGTTTGCAGCGCATCGCAACCGTGCCGATCTATCGCACCGACCAGGTGCTGCGCCGCGCGCCTGCGCTGCAATCGCATCCGTTGACCGGCAAGGCGAGCGTGTCGATCAACCCCGAAGACGCGCTCGCGTTGGGACTTGCGCAGGACGCATCCGCGAAAGTCTCTGCGGGTGGCGTTGACGTGATCTTGTCGGCGAATATTTCGCGCAGCGTGCCGAAGGGCGCGGCGTGGATTCCGGCGACGTGGCCTGAAACCCGTGCGCTGCCGCCGATGGGCGCGGCGCTGACCGTGACGAGGGCCTGAGCGTGTTCGATCCCGTGCGCAACTGGTTCCTCGGCTTCGGCGACATTGGCCTCGTCGTCTGGCTGGTCGTCTTGATCCTGTGCATCGCGGTGCCGGTGATCCTCGCCGTCGCGTTTTACGTGTGGTGGGAGCGCAAGGTGCTGGGCTGGATGCACGTGCGCATCGGCCCGAACAGCGTCGGTCCGGCCGGATTGGCGCAGACCTTCGCCGACGTATTCAAATTGTTGTTCAAGGAATACCTGCTGCCGGCCAAATCGAGCAAATTACTTTTCGTGCTCGCACCGCTGATTGCCCTGGTGCCCGCGTTCGCGGCGTGGGCGGTGGTGCCGTTCGATCAGAAAGCGGTGCTGTCGAACGCGAATGCCGGCTTGCTGTACCTGTTGGCGATGACCTCGATGGGCGTATACGGCATCATCATTGCCGGCTGGGCGTCCAACTCGAAATACGCGATGCTCGGCGCGATGCGGTCCGCAGCGCAGGTGGTCAGTTACGAAATCGCCGCGGGCATGGCCCTGGTCGGCGTGCTGATCTGCGCCGGCAGTCT
>JAFEEK010000244.1 GCA_018241165.1 Pseudomonadota bacterium | reverse complement strand
GTTGCTGCGTGTCGGTGACAGGTGCTGCGCGAGTCCGATTGCGGTGATGTAGCGCGGTTCGGTGGCGAGGATTTCCTGCGCGGAACGCCCGGAATACACGCGCAACAGCAGTGCGATCAGTCCCGAGACGATGGCCGAATCGCTGATCGCCGCGAATGTCATGCATTGCGCGTCGCCAGCGGGAACCAGCCAGACCTGTGACTGGCAGCCGCTGACCTTGAACTCGTCGCGTTTCAACGCGTCGGGGAAAGGCGGCAGCTTGCGGCCGAGGTCGATCAGGTACTGGTAGCGTTCGGTCCAGTCGCCGAAAAAGGCGAATTCCTCGGCAATGGCGTCCTGCGCCGATTCGCCACTGGCAATATCAGGCTGCGCTTTCATTGGCTTTCGCCACCTTCCAGCGCGCGCCCTGCGGACTGTCTTCGATCACGATGTTCTTCGCGGCGAGTTCGTCGCGGATGCGATCCGACGTGGTGAAGTCGCGACGTTTGCGCGCTTGCGCGCGCTCGGCGAGCAGGTTCTCGACCCATGCGGCGTCGATCGAGTTGTCCGACCCCTTGAACCATTGCTCCGGATCGTTCTGCAGCAAGCCCAGGAATTTGCCCGCGCCGAGCAAGGCGGCCTTTGCGTCGTGCTTGCTTTGTGGATTTGTGGATTTGCGTGCAGCGTCCGCCAGGCCCGCGACCACGGCCAGCGCCTCGGGTGTGTTGAGGTCGTCGGCGAGCGCGGCGAGCAGCGCGTCCGGCACGGTGGCAGGCTCAACCGCAATGTCGGCGAAGTCGCGCAGCACCGTGTACCAGCCGTCGAGCGTCGCGCGCGCCTGCGCGAGCGTGGCATCCGACCAATCCAGCGGCTGGCGGTAGTGCGCCTTCACCAGCATGTAGCGCAGCAGTTCCGGCGGATGCTGTTGCAGAAGTTCGTGCAGTTGCAAGGTATTGCCCAGTGACTTGGACATCTTGCGCCCGTCGAAGGTGAGCATGCCGTTGTGCAGCCAGAAACGCGCGAAGACCTTTCCGCCGTGCGCGCAGGTCGATTGCGCGACTTCGTTTTCGTGGTGCGGAAACATCAGGTCGTTGCCGCCGGCATGGATGTCGATGGTTTCGCCCAGGTGCGCCGCCGCCATCGCCGAGCATTCGATGTGCCAGCCCGGACGTCCGCGGCCCCACGGGCTGTCCCAGCCGGGCAGGTCGGGTGTGGACGGCTTCCAGAGCACGAAATCCGCGGGATTCTTCTTGTACGGCGCGACCTCGATGCGCGCACCGGCGATCATCTCGTCGGTGGACCGGCCCGAGAGCTGGCCGTAGTCCGGGAACGAGTCCACGTTGAACAGAACGTGCCCTTGCGCGGCGTAGGCATGGCCGCGCGCGATCAGGTTCTGGCACATCGCGACGATCTGCGCGATGTGCGCCGTGGCATGGGGTGCGATATCCGGGGCATCGACGCCGAGCCTGGCCATGTCCGCGTCGTAGGCGGCGGCATAACGTTGCGTGATGGCCTCGATCGGCACGCCGGACTCGGCTGCAGCAGCGTTGATCTTGTCGTCGACGTCGGTGATGTTGCGTGCGTAGACGAGGTGGGCTGCGCCATACACGTGGCGCAGCAGGCGTGCGAGCAGACCGAACACGACGGGCCCGCGGGCATTGCCGATATGCACGTAGTTGTAGACGGTCGGCCCGCACAGGTACATGGTCACGCGGCGCGGATCTGCCGGTACGAAATCCTCGACGTGACGGGTACGGGTATTGTGCAGGCGTAATTGCATCGGCTGGCCATTTATTGCGATGCGGCAATTGTAGCGCAGGCACCGCAATCGTTCAGGATCGGATGGTCTGCGCACCGCGCCGGAACTGGGTTTGCCTTAAGTCTCATTCAGCCTGCGGGTGCTTAAATCCACCGCATCCGGCAACACGCGACTTATGCGTTGCCGGCCAAAAAATGCCTGCGGCAGGATGCCCGTCCCTCCCCCGATTGCCGATGCAATGCTGACGTGACATGAAACTCGCTCGAGTCCTTCCATTCGCTGCCGTGCTGCTGTTCGTGGCCGCGGCCTGCGCGCAGGAGCCGGAATCGTCTGCGCCGCAAGAATTCTCGGCTGTACCGCCGCCACCGGCCATGTCGTCGGATGAGAATTCCCATTTCGGCTGGGCCGACGTGCTGCGCGTGGATCCGATCTACGGCAAGGAAACATCCGATTCCGCGTCGCAGCCTTGCTACGAAGAGCAGGTGCCGGTTGCAACGCCTGCGGATACCGAGGCCCGGGACAAGCGCGGCGTTTTCACCGCAATCGGTGCCTTTGTCGGCGGCATTCTCGGCAACCAGTTCGGCAAGGGGTCGGGGCGCGCGGCCGCCACGGTTGCCGGGGCTGTTGCCGGTGGGGTAGCCGGCAACAACATCGCCGCGGCCGGTGAAGCCGGCGATCCGCATGTCCAGTACTCGACGGTCCGGCACTGCCCGCCATCCGGCTCCACCCAGCGCAAGCCGGTCGCCTACGAAGTCGAATATCGTTATCGAGGCGACGTCTATACCTCGCGGCTCTCTTACGATCCGGGCGACCGCCTGCGCGTGCGGGTGAGCGTGACCCCGTCGGAATAGCCATCCAGACGTCTTTTCGATTTTTCTGTTGCGTCGCAAAAGAAATTCGTGCTACCGTGCGCGCCATGTTCAACCTTTCCGCCAATGCCTTCGTCCTGACCAGCGCCCGCATGGCCGCCGGCATGACCTCGCGTGCGCGCCGACCGGAGTTCTTCATTCCGGCCGGGTAGCTGTCGCGCGGACATTTCTTGTCGCATGACCCAAGAACCCGGCCCCGTGCCGGGTTTTTTCGTTATTTCCGCGCGCCTCCATGCGCGCAAAGAACAAACGGCCATCCGTGGCCGACTTTTCAACAAGAGCAGTCAATCATGACGATTCGCCATTTTCTTTCCACCCAGGACTGGTCCCGCGCCGAGCTCGACGCGTTGCTCGCGCGGGCAGCCGCCTTCAAGCGGTCGAAATCCGGAACGCAACTCGCCGGCAAGTCCATCGCGCTGCTGTTCTTCAATCCGTCGATGCGCACGCGCACCAGCTTCGAGTTGGGTGCATTCCAGCTCGGCGGCCACGCGATCGTGCTGCAGCCGGGCAAGGATGCCTGGCCGATCGAGTTCGACGTCGGCACGGTCATGGACGGCGAAGCCGAGGAGCACGTCGCCGAGGTCGCACGCGTGTTGTCGCGCTACGTCGACCTGATCGGCGTGCGTGCGTTTCCGAAATTCCAGGACTGGGCCGTCGATCGCGAGGATCGCGTGATCCATGCGTTTGCAAGATACGCAAACGTACCGGTGATCAACATGGAAACGATCACGCATCCGATGCAGGAGCTCGCGCACATCCTCGCCCTGCAGCAGCATTTCGGTACCCCGGATTTGCGCGGCAAGAAATACGTGCTGACCTGGACGTATCATCCCAAGCCGCTCAACACCGCGGTTGCGAACTCCGCGTTGCAGATCGCCACGCGCTTCGGCATGGACGTGACCTTGCTGTGTCCGACGCCTGAGTACGTGCTCGATTCGCGCTACATGGATTTCGCAGCGGGAAACGCCGCCGAGAACGGCGGTTCGTTCAACCTCAGCCATGATCCACAAGCCGCCTATCGCGGCGCGCACGTCGTCTACGCAAAGAGTTGGGGCGCGCTGCCGTACTTCGGTCGCTGGGCGGATGAGAAACCCATTCGCGATGCGCACAGGCACTTCATCGTCGACGCGCCCAAGATGGCGCTGACCGACAGTGGTGTGTTCAGCCATTGCCTGCCGTTGCGGCGCAACGTCAAGGCCACCGACGCGGTGATGGATTCGCCGGCCTGCATCGCCATCGACGAAGCCGAGAACCGCCTGCATGTGCAGAAGGCGGTGATGGCTGCGCTGGTCGCACAATCCGGGAGCAAGCAATGAACGACATCGTCCTCGCGTTTTCCGGCGGCCTCGACACGAGTTTCTGCGTGCCATATCTGAAGGAGCGCGGTTGGGCCGTGCACACCGTGTTCGCCGACACCGGCGGCGTGGATGCGCGCGAGCGCGCCTGCATCGAACGGCGAGCACAGGAACTCGGCGTCGCCTCGCATGTCACCGTCGATGGCGGTCCGGCGCTGTGGAACGATTTCGTCAAACCGTTCGTGTGGGCGGGCGAGGGCTATCAGGGCCAGTATCCTTTGCTGGTGTCCGATCGCTATCTGATCGTCGACGCGGCCCTGAAGCGTGCCGCAGAGCTTGGTACGCGCGCGATCGCTCACGGCTGCACCGGCATGGGCAACGACCAGGTGCGTTTCGACCTGGCGGTGAAGGCGCAGGGCGATTTCGAAATCGTCGCGCCGATCCGCGAGATCCAGAAGGAGCACACGCAAACACGTGCCTACGAGCAGAAGTATCTGGAAGAGCGCGGCTTCGGCGTGCGCGCCAAACAGCAGGCCTACACGATCAACGAAAACCTGTTGGGCCTGACCATGTCCGGCGGCGAGATCGACCGTTGGGAGGCGCCCGGCGAAGGCGCGCGCGGTTGGTGCAAGCCGCGCAGCGAATGGCCGACCGCGCCGCTGCACGTGAGGCTGACGTTCGCCGACGGTGAGGCAGTCGCACTCGACGGCAAGAAGATGGCCGGCCACACGTTGCTGGCAAAACTCAATGGCCTGTTCGCGCAGTACGGCGTCGGGCGTGGCATCTACACCGGCGACACGACGATTGGCCTGAAGGGCCGCATCGTGTTCGAGGCGCCCGGAATTCTTGCACTGTTGACTGCCCATCGCGCGCTGGAAGAAGCCGTGCTG
>JAFEEK010000243.1 GCA_018241165.1 Pseudomonadota bacterium | reverse complement strand
CGCGGGCCGCATCGTGGAAATCGCGGACAACACCGCCGATGCGATCGAATCCGGAACGTGGCTGGCCGCTGCCGCACTGGTCGAACGTTTCCGCGAACGCGCCGCGCGCCGATCCGGTGGCGACCCGGCGCTGATCCTGACCGGTGGCGGCGCGACCAGACTGTCGACCTTGCTCGATTCGGCGCATCGCATCGACGCCGAACTCGTGTTGCGTGGCCTGGCAACGCTGGCAGACGCGACGGATTGAGCGCACGCAGACCTTGCCTCGGCTAGAATCCCGCGCTGCGAGGCAGTGATGGCGCTGCCGCTGGAATTCCGATGCTGGTTCGTTTGCTGTTCCTGCTGTTGCTCGCGCTGAACATCGGCGTCGCGGCGTGGCTGTTTTTCGCGCCGCAGCCGCAGGCACGCGTGTTCGCGCCGACGGATCCCGGCGTGGCCGAATTGACGCTGCTGTCCGAGCGTGACCGTGGCAGTGATGCCAGTGCTGCGGAACTGGCCAGCGCGCCGGAGGCCGCCGCCGACCTGCGCAACGACACCTGCGTGAGCATCGGCCCGTTCCCGACCCAGGCCGACATGCGCGCCGCACTCAATGCGCTCACGCCGCTGGTGCCGCGCATCCAGTACCGCGATGCGCACACCACAGAGACGCGCGGTTTCTGGGTGTACCTGCCGGCGCAGCCAAGCCGGGAAAAGGCGTTGTTGCTCGCACGCGCGCTGTCGTCAAAAGGCGTACGCGATTACTACGTCGTCACCGCGGGCGATCAGCAAAACACGATTTCGCTTGGGCTTTTCCATGAGCAAGCCAACGCGCAGAAGCGCCTGAACGAGATCGCCGCGCTCGGCTTCGCGCCGGAACTGATCGCGCGCACCGAAGACCTGCCGGTGTACTGGATCGATTTTGCCCAGACTGGCAAGCGCCCGGTCGACTGGCGCAGCCACGTCGACGCCAGGCTCGACCTGCGCCAGCAAGCGGTCACCTGCTTCTGACCGGTACGTTCTGACCGTTGCGCGGAAACGTGCGAAAATGGCGCCTGCGCCGGCATAGCTCAGTTGGTAGAGCAACTGATTTGTAATCAGTAGGTCGCGGGTTCGATTCCTGCTGCCGGCACCAGATCGACCGAATTGCGTCGCGCATGATTGCGACGGTTCGCACAAATGCGTTGTGCGTGCCGTCACCAAAACTTTGCAATGCCCGTGTTAGCGTATCCCGCGTTGCGAGGATATGACGATGCTGAATCCGGGGATGCTGCGGTTCCGCGCGCGTTCCGCCGTTGTGGCGGCGCTTGGTGTTCTTGCCGGTGCCGCGCCGGCACTCGGACAGTCGCTCAGCCGTTTTCCCGATCCGATCTTTCATGATGGCTACAACGGCCTGGCCGCCACGGGGACGGCGAATATCAGTGCGGCCGATGCGGCGCGCTTTCTCGCCCAGGCCACGTTCGGGCCGACCGATGCCGACATCGCGCACCTGCGCAGCGTCGGCTACCAGGGTTGGTTGACCGAGCAATTCGCCGCGACGCCGACATACGAAATCACCGACCGGCCCGGCAAGACGAATTCGGCGTACCTGAACTGGGTCGCGAATGTCCTGCACGAAGACGTCGGCCAGAACAACCGCCAGGAAGCATGGTTCCAGGGTGCGTTGGGCGGGCCGGATCCGCAGTTTCCGACCAACAGCGCTTACACCCACACCGATCAGTTGCGCCAACGCGTTGCATTCGCGCTGAGCGAGATCTTCGTCATCTCCGACCAGAACCCCACGCTCGACGGCTACGCCCGCGGCATGGCCTGGTATTACGACCAGCTGATCAAGGATGCGTTCGGCAACTATCGCCAACTGCTGCAGGACGTCACCTTGAGCCCGGCCATGGGCGAATACCTGAACATGGTCGGCAACCGGCGCGCCGACCTGACCCAGAACGTGCATCCGGACGAAAACTACGGCCGCGAGATCAACCAGCTGTTCAGCGTCGGCCTGGTGATGCTCAATCTTGACGGCACGCCGCAACTCGACAGCGGCGGCAAGCCGATTCCGACGTACGGCCAGGCCACGATCACGAATTTCGCGCACGTGTTCACCGGCTGGAACTGGGCCGATTGCGACAAGAATTACGACTATCCGCAGAATGGCCCGCCGGTGTTCAACGGCACCTACAGCGATCATTTCACCGATTGCTTTTCGCCCTATCAGGAACCGGACGGATTCCTGAAACCGATGAAGGCATTCGATGTCGTCAACTATCCGGACCCCGGCGATCCGAGCTACCACGACAACGGCACCGATCCGGTCAACGATGCGCACAACAAGCAGTTGCTGGCCTACGACGCGACGGCAACCACGATTGCGGCCGTCAATGGCGGCGTCCTTCCCGACGGCGCCAGTGCGTTCAGCAATGGCACGGCCGCGCAGGATCTGGCATTCGCGCTCGACAATATTTTCAATCATCCCAACGTCGGACCATTCATCGCCAAGCAGTTGATCATGCGCCTGGTGACGAGCAATCCGACGCCCGCTTATGTGGCGCGGGTGGCGGGCATCTTCAACAACGACGGCACCGGCACGCGCGGCAACCTCAAGGCCGTGGTGCAGGCGATCCTGCTCGATCCGGAAGCGCGCTACGGCCAGTTCCACAATCCGGAATCGTTTGGCAAGCTGCGCGAGCCGCTGCTGACGCTGACCCATTTCTGGCGCGCGATGGGCGCGCAGCATCGCTGCGGCAACAACATCGCCGCCACGGCCAACAGTTCGGCCAGCATGTACGCCAACCAGCCGTATCGGTACGCCGGTTACGGCACGACATGGGTGACCGGGCAAAGCACTTCCTACGGCGTCGGCGTCAATCAGGCGTCGCTGGATGCGCCCACGGTGTTCAATTTCTTCAAGCCCAGCTTCAGCCCGCCGGGCGAAGCCTCGGCGCGCGGCCTGGTCGCGCCGGAATTCCAGATCGCCACCGACAGCATCGTCGCCGGCTCCAACAACACGTTTGCGAGCTATGCGCTGTACGGCAACTACGACATCAATGCCAGCTGTAACGCGAACGACGACTTCGGCGATGTCGTGGTCAACTATTCGCAGGACAAGGCGCTGGCAGGCAGCGCCAATGGCGGCGCATCGGATCCGTCCAATCGGCTGGTGGACGCCTACAACATCCGCTTCATGTCCGGGCAGATGTCGCCGTACATGCGCGATCAATTGGTGAGCTACCTCAACACCATCGACAGTACCTGGGCCAACGGCAGCCAGGACTGGCGCCTGCAACGCGTCTATCGTGCGTTGTACCTGATCCTTACCTCGCCCGAATACATGATCCAGAAGTAGGAATATGGCCATGGCATACGATCGCCGCAAATTCATCAAGGACACGATCTGCGCCGCACTCGGCGGCGCCAGCGTGTATTCCGCGTTCGGCCAGATGCAACTGCTGCAGGCTGCGGTGCGCGGCAACTACCGGTTCGCGGCCGGCGATTACAAGGCGTTGGTGTGCGTATTCCTGTACGGCGGCAACGACAGTTTCAACATGGTGGTGCCGTATACCCAGTCCGCGTTCAACGGCTTTTACGGCAGCGGCGGCGTGCGCCCGCAACTGGCATTGAATCGCGCGCAGATGACCGGCGTCACGGTTCTCAATGCGCCGACCAGTGGCGCGGGTAGTCCGGGCGATGGCAACCAGTACGCGCTCAATCCGGTCATGGCGCCGCAAAAAATATCCGCCACGGGCACCGGGCCTGGCAACCTCAGCGCAGACCTGGCCAGCGTGTTCAATGCCGGGCGTGCGGCCGTGGTCGCCAACACGGGAACACTGGTGCAGCCGACCACGCAAGCCCAGTATCAGGGCGACGCTTACCCGCTGCCGCCGCAACTGTTTTCGCACTCCGACCAGTCCAACTATTGGCAATCCTCGCCGCCGAGCAATTTGCCGGTGACGGGTTGGGGCGGGCGCCTTGCCGACATGGTCGCCGGTGTCAATGCGCCCGGCATCCCGATACTTCTCGCCGTGAACGGCGGCGACATCTACACGCGCGGACAGGACGTGAACGCCTACGACATGGGTTCGGACAGCGCGACCACGGTCAATTTCCTGGGCAACAACAATGCCGGCAATGGCTCCGGGCTG
>JAFEEK010000242.1 GCA_018241165.1 Pseudomonadota bacterium | reverse complement strand
TTGAATGCAGTGGCCGGATCGTCGGACAGGTTCAGCGCAATCGCCAGTTCACGCGCGATTTCCGAGCCTTCGCGCGCCATCGTCGCCGCCAAAACGGGATCGCGCAGCAACGCGCCGCCGGCATCCCACGCCTTGGCGATGCCCTTGCGCGCGGGCGCGAGCAGGCGCGAGATCACGCCGCCGCGTTCGCGCGGCCGCCAGCCCTTGCCCGCATCGACACTCGCCGCGGCCTGCGCGGCCGCGTCGGTGAGCGAAAGCATCACTTGCACCAGCGCCAGGCCGTCGGCGTAGCAATGATGGATGCGCGCGATCAGCACGCTGCCGCCCTGATGATTTTCGATCAGGTGGAATTGCCACAGCGGGCGTGCGTGGTCGAGCGGCGTCGACGCCAGTTCGCTGACGAAGCGTTCCAATGCCGCCTTGTCGGCCTTGCGCGGCAACTTGGCCGTGCGCACATGCCAGCGCAAATCGGGTTTCGTGTTCTCCCAGAACGCAGCCGCGCCGGTATCGACCGGGCGCTGCCCAAATCTGCGATAGGCAAGGAATCGTTGTCCGATCAGCTCGCGCAGGCGCGCCAATCCGAGCGGCGCGGCGAACGTCATCACGCCGGTGATCATCATCAGGTTGGTCGGGCTTTCCATGCGCAGCCAGGCGGTATCGACCTTGGCCATGGGTTCCCGGTTTGCCGCCGCCTGCTTCGCCATGCGCTTTCCCGCTTTGGTTCGAGCTCGTGTAGCATCGGGGCAAGCACTGAAAAAGGCAATCATGTGGACCACGGCAACGCCATACTTCTGAGTCTTTTCGTGGTTTTCGTCGCCGCCCAGATCGGCGCGGAAGTGGCGCAGCGCCTGAAATTGCCGGGTGTGGTCGGCGAGATCGCCGCCGGTTGCGTGGTCGGCCCCTCGGTGCTGGGCTGGGTGCAGCCTTCCGAGGCGCTGGACGTGCTCGCCGAAATCGGCGTGGTCCTGTTGTTGTTCTCCGTGGGCCTGGAAACGCGGCTGGACGAGATGAAACGCGTCGGTCGCAGCGCGTTCGCCGTCGGCGTGCTCGGCGTGATCGTGCCCTTCATCCTCGGCTCGCTGTGGGCGCACGGTTCGGGATTCGACTGGGCCAAGTCGTTGTTCGTCGCCGCCGCCTTCGTCGCCACGTCCGCCGGAATCACCGCGCGCGTCCTGCAGGAACTGGGCGTGCTGCAACGCGAGGAATCGCGCGTGATTCTCGGCGCGGCGGTCATCGACGATATCCTCGCCATGCTTTTGCTCGGCATCGTCACCGCGCTGCAATCCGGTACGGAAATCCGCCTGTCGCATCTGTTGATCGTGCTGGCCGAAGCGGTGGGATTCGTCGTCGTCATCGGCCTTGTCGGCACGCGCGTGATGCGGCGCGCCTCGAACCTGCTGGATGCACCGATCAACCCGCTGTCGCCGCTCACCATCGTGCTGGCGTTGTGCCTGGGCCTCGCGTTCGCGGCAACGGAATTCGGACTCGCCGCGATCATCGGCGCCTTCCTCGCCGGCATGATCGCGTCGGAAACGCGCCAGCGCGAGGCGCTCGAACACCAGACCCGGCCCCTGCTCGCGCTGATGACGCCGTTCTTTTTCGTGATGACCGGCACCAAGGTCGAACTGGCCCAGCTCGCCAATGCGGACGCATTGCTCGCACTTGCCGTCGTCACCGCAATCGCGATCGTCTCCAAGCTGATCGGCGGCTGGCTCGGCGCATTGGGCCTGGGCATGCGCAGCGCATTGATCGTCGGCGTCGGCATGATCCCGCGCGGCGAGGTCGGCGTGGTCGTGGCGAGCCTCGGCCTCGCTGCCGGCGTATTCTCGCCGCGCACCTACGCGCTGATCGTGGCGATGTCCTTGCTCACGTCCATCGTCACCCCGCCGGTGCTGGCGTGGCTGCTGCGAAAACCCGCGCTCAAATGACCCCGAAACGGCGAATCATCAGCGCCTTCACGAACTGGGTCAGCGCCATGTACGTCACGATCACCGCCGCAAGGAACAGGAAGTAGATACCCGGCAAGGGTACGAAACCGAACCACGATGCGATCGGCGAGAACGGCAACACCATGCCGGCGATGCAGATCGCGCTGCTGGTCACGGTCAGTGGCAGGCTGGCGCGGCTTTCCAGGAACGGAATCCTGCCGGTACGGATGACATGCACGATAAGGGTTTGCGTGAGCAGCGACTCGACGAACCAGCCGGTCTGGAACAGGCGTTGGTGTGCGCCGGAATCCGCGCCAAGCACGAACCAGAGAAAAGCGAACGTGCAGTAGTCGAAGATCGAACTGATCGGACCGATGCAAACCATGAAGCGTGCGATCGCCTTCAGGTCCCATTGGCGCGGCTTGGCAAGATAGTCCGGATCGACCTCGTCGGAGGCCACCGCCGTTTGCGAAAAATCGTACATCAGATTGTTGAGCAACACCTGTACCGGCATCATCGGCAGGAACGGCAGCAGCGCGCTCGCGCCGATCATGCTGAACATGTTGCCGAAGTTGGAGCTGGCGGTCATCTTGATGTACTTGAGCACGTTGCCGAAGACCTTGCGGCCTTCGATCACGCCCTCTTCGAGCACCATCAGGCTTTTTTCGAGCAGGATGATGTCGGCCGATTCCTTGGCGATGTCGACCGCAGTATCGACCGAGATGCCGACGTCGGCCGCGCGCAGGGCCGGACCGTCGTTGATGCCGTCGCCGAGAAAGCCGACGACGTGGCCGTCGCGATGCAGGGCCTGGATCACGCGCACCTTCTGCTGCGGGTTCAGGCGCGCGAATACCTGCGTGGTGCGCGTGGCGACGGTGAGATCTTCGTCGCTCATCGCCTCGACCTTCGGCCCGGTCAGGAAATTTTCGACCGTGATGCCAACCTGGCGACAGACGTTGCGCGTGACCACGTCGTTGTCGCCGGTGAGGATCTTCACCGCCACGCCATTCGCATTGAGCGCCGCGATCGCATCCGCTGCGCTGTCCTTGGGCGGATCGAGGAAGGCGATGAACCCCATCAGGGTCAGATCCGATTCGTCGTCGCGCGAATAGCTCGGTTTGGCCTCGATCTCGCGCACGCCGAGCGCGAGCACGCGAAATCCGTCGTCGTTCATGTCGCGCGACACGACGCGGACCTCGGCCAGTTTTTCCGGCGTCATCGCGACGTTGTCGCCTGCGTCGCGCGCGTTGACGCACACGGCTACGGTTTCGGCGACCGCGCCCTTGGAAATCAGGAAGTGCCGGCCGGATTCATCGCGCACCACCACCGACATGCGCCGGCGCGAGAAATCGAACGGCACTTCGTCGACCAGGGTGTAGGCCGACTTCAGGCGTGCTGCGGCGGCTGGCGTGGCGCCTTCGAGCACCGCCACGTCGAGCAGGTTCTTCAAACCGGTCTGGTGGTAGCTGTTGAGCCAGGCGAAATCGAGCACGGCGTCGTCCTCGTCGCCGCGGATGTCGGTGTGGCGCTCGAGGATGACGCGATCTTGCGTGAGCGTGCCGGTCTTGTCCGTGCACAGAACGTCGATCGCGCCGAAGTTCTGGATCGCGTTCAGGCGCTTGACGATGACATCCTTGCTCGCCATCTTCAGCGCGCCCTTGGCGAGGTTGATCGCCACGATCATCGGCAGCATTTCC
>JAFEEK010000241.1 GCA_018241165.1 Pseudomonadota bacterium | reverse complement strand
CGTGGAAAGAATCAGGAATGCGGCAATGCAAAGCGGGTACAGGTATTTCATCATCCAATCCGTCAGGGTTTTTGGTATCGGATCCATCCCCGGTGGATCGTCGCGTCAATTATCTATTGAAACCTTCACTTCACCCAAGCCCAGTGCGCGCAATTTCGGCGTCAGCGCGTCGGCTTCGGCGGCGTCCTTGAGCGGCCCGAGGCGCACGCGGCGCAGGATTTTGCCGCCCGCCTGCACGCTCACCACCTGCACGTTGCCAAGCCGCGCACCACGCACCTTGGCCGCCGCGCGTTCGGCGTTGGCCGGGTCCGCGAACGCGCCGACTTGCAGGTATAGCAGGGGTTTGGGCGTTTTCGCTGGCGCGCTTGAGACCGCAGCACTGCGCACGGGTTCCGCGTTGCGATCCGGTCGATCGGGATCGATGCCGCGCACCTCGACCATCGCGGTACCCTTCGGATACACGCCGAGCTTGATCGCGGCGACGAAGGACAGGTCGATGATGCGGTTGGACACGAACGGACCGCGGTCGTTGACGCGCACGATCGCGCTGCGGCCGTTTTCCAGGTTGGTCACGCGCACATAGCACGGAATCGGCAGCACCTTGCTCGCCGCCGAGTACGCGTACATGTCGTATTTTTCGAAATTCGACGTGGTGTAACCGTGGAACTTGTTGCCGTACCACGAGGCCAAGCCGCGTTCGTCGTAGCCCTTGCAACTGGGCAGCACGCGATAGGTTTCGCCAAGCACCTTGTAAGGCGATTTGTTGCCGTAAACGGAACGTGGTTCGTTGCGCGGCACGGGTTCCGGAATCTTGCTGATGTCCGGAACCTGCGCCGGCGTGGAATCGTTCGCCTGCGCGTAGCGCCCTCCGGATTCGCGCGGCGCGGTCGTGTGCGCCGGCGCAGTCGACGGGCGCGTCGTCGGCCGATGGAAACATCCACCCAGCATGAACAAGGTGAACACGACGGCGGCGCGAACGCGCCAGTGGATCATGGCGTGCGTGCCGCGGCGGCGATCGCTTGGCTCAATTGGTACACCGCCATCGAATACAGCGGGCTCTTGTTGTAGCGCGAGATCACCCAGAAGTTGCGGAACGTGATCCACACTTCCGGACCGTCTTCGCCGTCGAGCCGGACCAGCGTCGCCGGCGTCGCCGGATCGAGCTTCGCATCCGTGGTGTAGCCCCATTCGGCGAGCTGCTGCAGCGGATAGACCGGATCCAGGCCTTTCGGATCGATCGCGCGCGCATTCGCGGCGACGCTCGCGCGCAGCGCGACCGGCGCGCCGGTCTGCCAGCCGAACGCTTCGAAATAATTGGCGATGCTGGCGCAGATGTCGGGCAGCGAGTTCCACAGGTCGATCTTGCCGTCGCCGTCGCCGTCGCGTGCGTACTTGGCCACGCTCGATGGCATGAACTGCGGCCAGCCCATCGCGCCCGCGTACGAGCCCATCAGGTCTTCCGGCGCGTAGGGAAACGCGGCCGAATGCAGCAACAGCAATTGCACGAGCTCGGAACGAAAATACGTTTGCCGCGGCGGATAGTAGAACGCGAGCGTGACCAGCGCGTCGAGCACGCGATAGCGCATCGGCGTGCGCCCGTAATTGCTTTCCACGCCGATGATCGCTGCGATCATCTGCGGCGGCAGTCCGTATTGCTTGCCGGTGCGATCGAGCAGGGTGCGATGCGCTTCCAGGAATGCCGCGCCGTCGTCGATGCGGCGCTGGGTGACGAAGATCGGCCGGTAATCCTTCCACGGCTTGGCTTCGGCCGGGCGCGTCATCGTGTCGATCACGCTTTGCCGGTACTGCGCGCGATGCAGGGTTTCGAGCACGGCCGCGGCGTCGAGGCCATGCTCGCTCGCCATCATCTGCGCGAACTGCTTTTCCGCCGCGCCGGGATCGGGGGCGGGCTGCGCCGATGCTGCCGTCGCCAGCGTCGCGCAAAACAGGAATGACCGGAAGAACGTGAATCCGCGCCGCATGCTGCTGCCGAAAAAAAACATTGCGCGCAAGCTTAGCATGCGCTGCTGCGTCCGATCGCGATCATCCGGACATGAACTTGCGGTGCGCGTGGATCGACATCAGCACGCCGAATCCGGCCAGCAGCGACACCGCCGACGTGCCGCCGTAGCTCACCAGCGGCAACGGCACGCCGACCACGGGCAGAAGGCCGGTGATCATGCCGCCGTTGACCATCACGTAGACGAAGAACGCCATGCTGATGGATCCGGCGAGCAGGCGCGAATAGGTGTCGCGCGCGTTCGCGGCGATGACCAGGCCGCGGCCGACGATGAACAGGTACAGCGCAAGCAACGCGATCACGCCGATCAAGCCCCATTCCTCGGAGAACACCGCGAACACGAAATCGGTGGTGTGCTCGGGCAAAAATTCCAGGCGCGACTGCGTGCCCTGGTGCCAGCCCTTGCCGGTGATGCCGCCGGACCCGACCGCGATTTCCGACTGGATGATGTGCCAGCCATTGCCGAGGGGGTCTGCTTCGGGATTCAGGAACATGCGCAGGCGGTCGCGCTGGTATTCGTGCATGAAATGCCACAGCAGCGGCGCCGCGCCCGCGGCCGCGCCGAGCAGGATGAAGATGCGCCACCACGCGAGGCCGGCAAGGAACACGGCGAATACGCCGCTGGCGACGACGAGCAAGGCGGTGCCAAGGTCGGGCTGGCGGGCAATCAACAGCGCGGGCACGCCGATCAGCATCGCGACCGCGCCGAGGGTGAGCCAGCGCGGCGGCAGTTCACGCGCATGCAGGTACCAGGCGATCATCATGGGCAGGGTCAGCTTGACCAGTTCCGATGGCTGGAAACGCACCACGCCCAGATTCAGCCAGCGATCCGCGCCGCGGCCCTGGCCATGCAGCGCCACCGCGACGAGCAGGGCGAGGCTGCCCAGGTACAGCCACGGTGTCCAGTTGCGCAACACGTTTGGCGGCACGCGCGCGAGCAGCAACAACAGCACGCCGCCCAGGGCAAAGCGCAGGGCCTGGTTCAGCACCAGGCGCCGGTCCAGGTCGCTGGCGCTGTACAACGTGATCAGGCCGATCAGCGCGAGCGCGATCAGTGCGCCGAGCAGCGGCAGGTCCAGGCGCGGTTCGCGCAGGGCGCGGCGCAACCAGGCGCGCAGGTGCAGGAAGGGATTCATGGCGTGTCGCCCCCACCGTCGTCCTTGAGCCACGCGTCGAGGATGCGGCGCGCGATCGGCGCTGCATCGTAGGCGCCGGAGCGGCCTTCCTTGAGCGCGACGACCACGGCGACGCGCGGCGCGTCGGCCGGCGTGAATGCTTCGAACAAGACCTCGTGCCGGCTGATCGCGGACGTGGCGATGTTCGTCCATTCCTCGCCGGTGCGCGAAAATCGTTCGGCGGTTCCGGTCTTGCCGGCGATGACGTACGGAAATCCGTCGCCGAGTCCGTGCGCGGTGCCGGATGGATCGTTGACCACGTCGATCATGCCCTGGCGCACCGCGTCCCAGTCGGCCGGATTGCGGATGAAATTCGGCGCGGGTCTGGGTTGTGCAACGGCGACGAGCGGCGCGTTGAGTCCATCCTGCAGCGCATGCAGCAGGTGCGGCACGCGCCGCACGCCGCCATCGGCGAGCGTGGCCAGCGCGTTGGCGAGCTGGACCGGCGTGATCACCCAGTAACCCTGGCCGATGCCGGCGATCACGGTTTCGCCGGGATAGAACGGCTGGTTGAAGCGACCGCGTTTCCACGCTTTCGATGGCAGCACGCCGGCGGCTTCGCCGGGCAGGTCGATGCCGGTGGGGGTGCCGAAACCGAAATTGGCCATCCACGCGCTGAAGCGGTCGATGCCCATGTCCAGCGCGAGCGAATAGAAATACGTGTTGACCGAACGCGCGATCGCCTGGCGCAGGTTGACCAGGCCCTGGCCG
>JAFEEK010000240.1 GCA_018241165.1 Pseudomonadota bacterium | reverse complement strand
CTGGGCAAGGCGCTGTTCCACGATTGGCGCTATCGCGCCGACGGCTCGCCCGATCCGGACTTCGTCCTGAACAAACCCGAGTCGCGCGGTTGCGAGGTCCTCGTCGCCGGCCGCAACTTCGGCTGCGGCTCCTCGCGCGAACACGCGCCGTGGGCGCTGGCGGATTTCGGATTCCGTGCCGTGCTGTCGAGCCAGATCGCCGACATCTTTCGCGGCAATGCGCTCAAGAACGGATTGCTTGCGCTAGCGCTCGATGCACGCGAACACCAGTACCTGATCGAGCATCCGGGCATCGAACTCGCCATCGACGTGGCGCAGGGCTTCATCGAGCTGCCGGACGGCGGACGCATTTCGTTCGAGCTCGAACCGTTCGCGCGGCAGTGCCTGCTCGAAGGGATGGACCAGCTCGGTTTCCTGTTGCAACACATCGACGTCATATCGGAATTCGAACAAAGGAGAGTCGCATGAAAGCCAAGATTGCAGTCCTGCCCGGCGATGGCATCGGGCCCGAAGTCACCGCCGCAGCCGTTGCGGTTCTGCACGCCGTCGCCGCAAGCGACGGCGGCTATCGGTTCGAATTCGGAGAGCATCCGATCGGCGGCGCGGCGATCGACGCGTGCGGCGACCCGCTGCCGCCGCAAACGCTGGCGGCGTGCACGAGCGCCGACGCCGTACTGCTCGGCGCGGTCGGCGGGCCGAAGTGGTCGGACCCGAACGCGAAGGTGCGACCCGAGCAGGGCTTGCTGGCGCTGCGCGCCGGACTGGGCGTGTTCGCCAACCTGCGGCCGGTGCGCGTGCATCCGAACCTGGCGACTTTGTCGCCGTTGAAGAACGAAAAACTGCGCGACGTGGACATGCTGTTCCTGCGCGAACTGACCGGCGGCGCGTACTTCGGCGCAAAGACGCGCACCGATCTGGGCGCCACCGACGAGTGCCGCTACACGGTCGCCGAGATCGAGCGCGTGACGCGCCGCGCGTTCGAGTTTGCGCGCCTGCGGCGCAAGCGCGTCACCCACGTGGACAAGGCCAACGTGCTGGAAACCTCGCGCCTGTGGCGCAGCACGGTGACGCGCGTGGCGCGCGAGTTTCCGGACGTGCTGCTCGAACACCAGCTCGTCGATTCGATGGCGATGCTGCTGTTGACGCGTCCCGCCGCCTACGACGTGATCGTCACCGAAAACCTGTTCGGCGACATTCTCACCGACGAGGCCGCGGCGCTGGCCGGTTCGCTCGGCGTGTTGCCGTCGGCCTCGCTCGGCGATGGCAAGGCCGGTTTGTACGAACCGATCCATGGCGCGGCGCCGGATATCGCCGGCAAGGGATTGGCCAATCCGCTCGGCGCGATCCTGAGCGCGGCGCTGTTGTTGCGCCATTCGCTGGATCTGGAGCACGCGGCGGCCGACATCGAAAACGCCGTCGTTGCGACGATCGAACGCGGCGTGCTGACGCCGGACCTGGGCGGCAGCGCGCGCACGCAGGACGTGACCGCCGCCGTGCTCGACGCGCTGGGCACCGGCCAATGCCGGATCGCGGCATGAGCGCCATGCGCATGCGCAGCGACGCGATGAAATCCGGTCCGGATCGCGCACCGGCACGGGCCATGCTGTACGCAACCGGCCGCAACGAGCAGGATATTCGCAAACCGCTGGTCGCGGTCGTGCACAGCTGGTCGGACATCAGCCCGTGCAACCTCAACCTGCGCGAGCTGGCGCGGCACGTCGCCGATGGCGTGCGCGCGGCGGGCGGCACGCCGTTCGAGTTCAACACCATTGCCGTGACCGACGGCATCGCCATGGGCACGCCGGGCATGTGCGCCTCGCTGGTCAGTCGCGAGGTGATCGCCGACTCGATCGAATTGGCCGTGGACGGTCATTCGCTGGATGCCATGGTCGTGCTGTGCGGTTGCGACAAGACGATTCCCGCCGCGGCGATGGCGCTGGCGCGCCTGAACATTCCCGGCGTCGCGCTGTATGGCGGCAGCATCGATCACGGCCGTCTGGACGGCAAGCCGATCACCATCCAGCAGGTATTCGAGGCCGTCGGTGCGCATGCGGCCGGCAGGATCGACGACGCGCGCCTGTGCGAGGTCGAACGCCGCGCCTGTCCGGGCGCGGGCGCCTGCGGCGGCCAGTTCACCGCGAACACGATGGCGATGATGCTGACCGCGCTGGGCCTGTCGCCGCTGGGATTGAACGACATCGCGGCGACCGATCCGCGCAAACGCGACGCGGCGCACCGCTGCGGCGAACTGGTCATGGAAAACCTGCACCGCAATCTGCGACCGCGCGACGTGCTCGGTCCGATCGCCTTCCGCAATGCCACGCGCATCGCCAATGCCACGGCCGGCTCGACCAACGCCGTGTTGCATCTGCTCGCGATCGCGCACGAGGCCGAAGTTGCGCTGACGCTGGAGGATTTCGAAACTGCATCGAAGACGACGCCGGTGATCGCCGACCTGATGCCCGGCGGGCGCTACACCGCGATCGAGATGACTGCCGCCGGCGGCATGGCCCAGGTCGCACGCGAACTGCGCGCGGCGGGACTGCTCGACGACGCCCCGACCGTCACCGGCAGGACGCTGTTCGGCGAACTCGATGCGGCGGATCCTGCGCCGGTCGATCAGCAGGTCGTGGTGCCGGTCGCGCGCGCGTTCAAGCCGCGCGGCGGCTATTCGATCCTGTACGGCAATCTCGCCCCGGAAGGCTGCGTACTCAAATTGGCCGGCAAGGGCCGGCAGCAGTTCTCCGGAACGGCGCGCGTGTTCGAGAGCGAGGAAGACGCCTTCCACGCCGTGCAACACGATGCGATCCGCGCCGGCGACGTGGTCGTGATCCGCAACGAAGGCCCGGCCGGCGGACCCGGCATGCGCGAGATGCTGGCGGTGACCGCGGCCCTGGTCGGGCGCGGGCTTGGCGACGACGTCGCGCTGATCACCGACGGTCGCTTCAGCGGCGCCACGCACGGCTTCATGGTCGGCCACATGGCGCCGGAAGCGGCCAAGGGCGGCCCGATCGCATTGCTGCGCGATGGCGATCGCATCGTCATCGATGCGGCGCGACGCGTGATCGAAACCGACGCGGATATTGAATCGCGTCGCGGCGAATGGCGTGCGCCGGCGCCGAAAATCGCACGCGGCGCGCTCGCGAAATTTGCAAAAACGGTCGGCTCTGCCGCGCGCGGCGCCGTGTTCGAGATTTGAAATTCCCTCACTCCGGAGATACCCACATGACAACCGATTCCAAAGGCACCAAGGCACTCCAACACCAGCGCATCGCGATCCTGGGCTACGGCAGCCAAGGCCGCGCGCATGCGCTGAACCTGCGCGACTCCGGCCTCGACGTGGTCGTCGGCGTGCGCAAGAACGGTCCGACCTGGAAGCAGGCGAATGAAGATGGCCTGCGCGTGGTCGAGCCGGTCGAAGCGGTCAGGGGCGCCGATCTGGTCGCGGTGCTCACGCCCGACATGACGCAGCCGAAGTTGTACACGGACGTGATCGCGCCAAACCTGAAACCCGGCGCCGCGCTCTTGTTTGCGCACGGCTTCAACGTGCACTTCAAGGCGATCGCGCCGCGCTCGGACATCGACGTGGTGCTGGTCGCGCCGAAAGGTCCCGGCGCGCTGGTGCGCAAGGAATACGAGATCGGTCGTGGCGTGCCGTGCCTGTACGCCGTGCAGCAGGATGCCAGCGGCCATGCGCGCGACAAGACGCTGGCCTACGCGGCCGGCATCGGCGGCGCGCGTGCGATGCTGATCGAAACCGATTTCAAGGAAGAAACCGAAACCGATTTGTTCGGCGAACAGGCCGTGTTGTGCGGCGGCGTCAGCGAGCTGGTGCGCCACGGTTTCGAAACGCTGGTCGAGGCGGGCTACCAGCCGGAGATCGCGTATTACGAGGTGATGCACGAGCTGAAATTGATCGTGGATCTGTTCTACGAAGGTGGCCTGACAAAAATGCTCACGTTCGTGTCCGAAACCGCGCAATACGGCGACTACACGCGCGGCCCGCGCGTGGTCGATGCATCGACGAAACAGAAGATGCGCGCCGTGCTCGACGAAATCCAGGACGGCCGCTTCGCGCGCGAATGGATGGACGAATACGCCGCCGGCCTGCCGAACTACAAGGCCTGCAAGCAGAAGGACATGGATCACCAAATCGAAAAGGTCGGCGCGAAGTTGCGCGCGCGCATGCCGTGGCTGAATCCAGCGCCGGCCGCCGCGCCGGCATTGAAGAAAGTCGGTTGAGGCTCACGTGAGCGCACAACTGCAAGCCGCCGAAACGCCACCGGCGCATCCACTCGCCGGCGCGACGCTGTCCGGCGCGGACGTCGTCGTGCAGGTCTTGGCCGACGAAGGCGTCGAGGTAATCTTCGGGTATTCCGGCGGTGCGATCCTGCCGGTCTATGATGCGGTGTTTCGCTACAACCGCGAGCACGCGCGACCGGATGCCCGCGAGCCGATGCCGCTGATCGTGCCGGCGAACGAGCAGGGCGCCGGTTTCATGGCGCAAGGCTACGCGCGCGCTTCGGGCAAGGTTGGCGTGGCGCTGGTGACCTCCGGCCCGGGCGCCACGAACACGGTCACGCCGGTGCGCGATGCCATGGCCGATTCGATCCCGCTGGTGGTGATCTGCGGCCAGGTGCCGACCACGGCGCTGGGCAGCGATGCCTTCCAGGAAGCCCCGGTCGGCAACGTGATGGGCGCCTGCGCCAAGCATGTGTTCCTCGTCACCGACGCGAGCAAGCTCGAAGCCACGCTGCGCACCGCGTTCGATATCGCCCGCAGCGGCCGACCCGGCCCGGTCGTGGTGGACATTCCGAAGGACGTGCAGAACGCACAACTGGAGTTCGATGGCGCCAGCCGATTGCCGATCCATGGCTACCGCGCGCGACTGCGGGCGGTTGAGCATTCGCATCTTGACGGTGAAACCTGCGCCGCGTTCTTCGGCGCCTTGAAGCAGGCGAAGCGTCCGCTGATCTACGCGGGCGGCGGCGTGATTGCGGCCGGCGCCGCGGTGGCGCTGCGCGCATTTGCCGATGCGTTCGGCCTGCCGGTGACGACAACGCTGATGGGGCTGGGCGGTGTCGATACCACCGGGCCGCTGGCGCTGCACATGCTCGGCATGCACGGCACCGCCTATGCCAATTACGCGGTCGAGGATTGCGATTTCCTGTTCGCCGTCGGTGCGCGTTTCGACGATCGCGTCGCCGGCGTGGCGGCGAAGTTCGCGCCGCGCGCGCGCTTCATCGCCCACATCGACATCGATCCGGCCGAGATCGACAAGGTCAAATCCGTGCAATGGCGCCACGTCGGCGCGCTCGTCCCGGCGCTGGATCGCCTGACCGCATATGGCCGCGCGCACGGCGTGCTGCCGCCGCTGGCGGATTGGCACGCGCACCTGGCCGCGCTCAAGCGCGAGCATGCGATGGACTACGACCGCGCGAGCGACTTGATCCAGCCGCAGGCCGTGATCGAGGCGATCAACCGCCGCGCGCAAGGCCGCGCCATCGTCAGCACGGGCGTCGGCCAGCACCAGATGTGGGCGGCGCAGTATTTCGATTTCCGCGCGCCGCGCCAGTGGCTCACCTCCGGCTCGATGGGCACGATGGGCTTCGGCCTTCCTGCGGCGATCGGCGCGCAGTTCGCGCGACCTGACGCGCTGGTCATCGACATCGACGGCGACGGCAGCATCCGCATGAATATCGGCGAGCTGGAAACCGTCACGACCTATGGCCTGCCGATCAAGGTCGTGGTGCTCAACAACGGCGGCGACGGCATGGTGCGGCAGTGGCAGAAGCTGTATTTCGGCCAGCGCTTTTCCGCCACCGACAAGAGCCTGCACAAGAAAGATTTCGTGCGCGCCGCGCAGGCCGACGGTTTCGAATGGGCGAAGCGGCTGACCGACAAGGCCGCGATCGAGGCAACGATTGCCGATTTCCTCGCCTTCGACGGTCCGGCGTTTCTCGAAGTCATGATCGATCCGGACGCCGGCGTCTATCCGATGGTCGGGCCCGGCGCGAGTTACGCGCAGATGATCACCGGCGATTTCATCCGCGCGCGCAGCGCGCCGGCCGCGCTCGATGCCACCCCGCACATGTTCTAGGAGACAAGACCCATGCGCCACACCCTTGCCATGTTGTTGCAGAACGAATCCGGCGCACTGGTGCGCGTGGCCGGCCTGCTTGCCGCGCGCGGCTACAACATCGACACCTTGACCGTCGTCACCACCGCGGATCCTGCGGTCTCGCAGTTGACGCTGAGCCTGCAATGCGACGATGCCGGCGCCATGCAATTGCTGCAGCAGATGCGCAAGCTGATCGACGTATTGCAAGTGGCGCATCTGCCTGCCGCCGCGCTTGCCGCATGAACGCGGTAGCGCCACTGCGCGATGCGGATGGCGGCGACTGGCTGGCGCGGATTCGTGCGGCGCGCGTGTACGACGTGGCGCGTGAGTCGGTTCTGGAATCGGCGCCGCTGCTGAGTGCGCGGCTGAACCGGCCGGTGCTGCTCAAGCGCGAGGACCGGCAGAGCGTGTTCTCGTTCAAGCTGCGCGGCGCCTACAACCGCATGGTTCGGCTCGGCGCAGCGCAGCGCGCGCGCGGCGTGGTCGCCGCTTCCGCCGGCAATCACGCGCAGGGCGTGGCGCTGGCCGCGGCCAGGCTCGGCATTCGCGCGGCGATCGTGATGCCGGTAACGGCGCCGCAAGTGAAGATCGACGCGGTGCGTCGCTTTGGCGGCGACTACGTCGAAATCGTATTGGCTGGCGATTCCTACAGCGACGCGCAGGCCGCTGCCGCGCGCCTGCAATCCGAAACTGACGCGGTGTTCGTGCATCCGTTCGATGATCCGGATGTGATCGCGGGGCAGGGCACGATCGGACTGGAAATCCTGCGTCAGCACCCGCTACGCATCGATGCCGTGTTCGTGCCGGTCGGCGGCGGTGGCCTGCTTGCCGGGGTGGCGAGCGCGATCAAGGCCTTGCGTCCGGACGTGAAGATCATCGGCGTGCAGGCGGCCGATTCGGATGCGATGGCGCGCTCGCTCGATGCCGGTAAGCGCGTGACGCTGGACGAAGTCGGTTTGTTCGCGGACGGCACGGCGGTCAAGCAGGCCGGCGCGCTCACGTTCGAGTTGTGCCGCGCGCATGTGGATGCGATGTTGCGCGTGGATGCCGATGCGATCTGCGCGGCGATCCGCGACATCTATCAGGAAACCCGCAGCGTGCCGGAACCCGCCGGCGCGCTGGCGCTGGCCGGGCTCAAGCAATATGCCGCGGCGCATGCCGGTGCTGCAGGTGCGCTCGTCGCCATCGTTTCCGGCGCCAACATGAATTTCGATCACCTGCGTTTCGTCGCCGAACGTGCCGACGTCGGCGAACAGCGCGAAGCGGTGTTCGCCGTCACCATTCCCGAAGAGCGCGGCAGCTTCCGGCGCTTTTGCGCCACTCTGGGCCGGCGCGCGATCACCGAATTCAATTACCGCATCGGCGATAGCGCCAACGCGCACCTGTTCGTCGGCGTGCGCATCGGCGAGCGCGGCGAACGCGAAGCGCAGGCGGATGCGTTTCGTGCGCAAGGCTTCGCGGTGCTCGACCTCACCGACGACGAACTCGCCAAGCTGCACCTGCGCCACATGATCGGCGGGCGTTCGCCGCTGGCGCGCGACGAGCGCCTGTACCGGTTCGAGTTTCCCGAACGGCCCGGCGCACTGACGCGCTTTCTCGGCCACATGCACCCGGACTGGAACATCAGCCTGTTCCACTACCGCAACCAGGGCACCGACTACGGCCGCATCCTGGTCGGCATCCAGGTGCCCGCCGACGAGCAACAGGCGTTCCGGCGCTTTCTCGATGCGCTCGGCTATCCGCATTGCGACGAGAGCGACAATCCCGCGTACCACCTGCTGCTTTGCGCGGCGTGACAACCGGCACGTCGCACGGCGCCGCGCCTTGGCGTAGAGTGCACGGATCATTTGCCAGGGAGTGTCGATCATGCGCGCCATTGCCGTGCTGTGCCGTTTCGCCATCCTGTCCGCGCTGTGCGGGAGTCTTCACGCGCAGGCGGCGGACGATCCCGGCGCGGCGTTGCGCTGGCGTCTGGTCGGCCCGTTCCGCGGCGGCTGGGCGACGATGGCCGATGGCATTGCCGACCAGCCGAACACGTTCTATTTCGGCGCGGCCGGCGGCGGCGTGTGGAAGACCGACGATGCCGGCGCGACCTGGCATCCGATGGGCGACTTGCCGGCCGCGCCGGTCGGTGCGCTGGCGATCGCGCCATCCAATCCGGAAGTGATTTACGTCGGCACCGGCCAGGTCGCCGCGCGCTACGACGTCGCCGCCGGTACCGGCGTATACAAATCCAGCGATGGCGGCAAGAGCTGGAGTTCGGCGGGGCTGGCGGCTACGCGCCACATCGGAAAAATCCTTGTCGATCCGCGCGATGCGAACACGGTGCTGGTCGGTGCACTCGGCCATTATTTCGGGCCGAATCCCGAACGCGGCGTGTTCCGTTCGACCGACGGCGGCAAGACCTGGAAGCAGACCCTGTTCGTCAACGCCGATACCGGCGTGGTGGACCTGGCCGCCGATCCGGACGACTCGAATATCGTCTATGCGGCGGCCTGGCAGGTGCGCAATTATCCGTGGCTGTCGTATTT
>JAFEEK010000023.1 GCA_018241165.1 Pseudomonadota bacterium | reverse complement strand
GGTCACTCCACGGTCACGGATTTCGCCAGATTGCGCGGCTGGTCCACGTCCGTGCCGCGCTGTACGGCGACGTGGTAGGCGAGCAGTTGCAATGGAATCGTGAACACGATCGGCGCGATCAGCTCGCCGCACGGCGGCAGCGCGAGCAGGTGGCCGTTGTCCTGCGGCATGTTGCGTGCGACGTCGGCATCGGCGAGCACGTAGAGTTCGCCGCCGCGTGCGCGCACTTCCTCGAGATTGGATTTGAGCTTTTCCAGCAGGTGGTCGTTCGGCGCCACCGCGATCACCGGCATGTGTTCGTCCACCAGCGCGAGCGGGCCGTGCTTCAACTCGCCCGCCGGATACGCTTCGGCGTGGATGTAGGAGATTTCCTTGAGTTTGAGCGCGCCTTCCATCGCGATCGGGAATTGCGTGCCGCGGCCGAGGAACAAGGTGTGGTCCTTGTCGACGAAGCGTTCGGCCATCGCCTTGATGCGCGCGTCGAGTGCGAGCACGTCGCGCACGGTGCCGGGCAAGGTTTCCAGTTGCTGCACGAGCCGCGCGTAACGCGTCGCATCCAATCCATGGTGGCGCGCCAGTTCCAGCGCGAACAGGGCGAGCGCGGCAAGCTGGGTCGTGAACGCCTTGGTCGATGCGACGCCGATTTCGGGACCGGCGCGCGTCATCAACGTCAGTGCCGATTCGCGCACGATCGAGGATTCCGGCACGTTGCAGATCGCCAGCGTCGCCGCATAGCCGCGCGTCTTGGCCTGCTTCAATGCGGCCAGCGTGTCGGCGGTTTCGCCGGACTGCGAAATCGTCACGAACAGCGTGTCGGCGGGGATCGCCACGTCACGATAGCGATACTCGGACGCGATCTCGACATTGCACGGCACGCCGGCTAGCGATTCGATCCAGTAGCGCGCGACCAGCGCGGCGTGGTAACTCGAACCGCAGGCGATCATGTGGACATTGCGCGTTTTCGTCAAAAGTTCGCGCGCGTTGACGCCGAAAATCTCGGTCAGGATCGAATGGTTGGCGATGCGGCCTTCGAAAGTGTCGGCCAGCGCCTGCGGCTGCTCGTGGATTTCCTTGAGCATGTAGTGGCGATACTCGCCGCGCTGCACGGCGTCGCTGCCGATGTGCGCCTGCTTGACCGGGCGGTCCACCTTGACTCCGTGCTCGTCGTAAATCGTGATGCCATCGACCGTCGCGTCGGCGATGTCGCCTTCGGCGAGGTAGATGAAGCGCCGCGTTACCGGCAATAGCGCGTAGATATCCGAGGCCACGAATTGCTCGCCGTCGGCAAGGCCCGCCACCATCGGGCTGCCGCGCCGTGCGCCGATCACGCGCCCGGGTTCGCGCTTGCTGATGACCGCGATCGCATACGCCCCACGCAGGCGCGGCAAAGTCTTGCGTACCGCATCGAGCAGATCGGAACCCTGGTCCTGGTGATATTCGATCAGGTGCGCGATCACTTCGGTGTCGGTATCCGAGCCGAATGCGAAACCCAGCGCCTTGAGTTCCGCGCGCAGTTCCTCGTGGTTCTCGATGATGCCGTTGTGCACCACGGCGACATTGCCGCGCGACACCATCGGATGCGCGTTGACCGTGTTCGGCACGCCGTGCGTGGCCCAGCGCGTGTGCGCGATGCCGGTGTGGCCGGCGATGGGATGCGACGCGTGCAGGGTTTCCAGTTCCTGCACCTTGCCCTTGGTACGCACGCGCTCCAGGCCCTTGTCGGTGAGCAAGGCGATACCGGCCGAATCGTAGCCGCGGTATTCCAGCGCCTTGAGTCCGGCGATCAGGGTTCCGGTGACATCACGCCGCGCCGCGGCGCCGACAATTCCGCACATGGAGGGGTCCTCGAATCAGACGCGCATTTTAGCGGATCGACCGCCAGCCAACGGGCTATTTCGGGGTCTTTTGCGGGCGCTTCCAGCCCGGGTGCGAGGTTTGGGCAGCGCGCGATACGGTCAGTTGACCCGTTGGCGCATCGCTGGTGATGGTCGAGCCGGCGCCGATGGTAGCGTCCTTGCCGATCGTCACGGGTGCGACGAGCGCGGTGTTGGAACCGATGAATGCGCCATCTTTGATCGTCGTTTGATGCTTGTTCACGCCGTCGTAATTGCAGGTGATGGTGCCGGCGCCGATGTTCACGTTTGCGCCGATGCTCGCGTCGCCGAGATAGCTCAGGTGATTCGCCTTGGTGTTTTCACCGAGCGCCGTGTTCTTGGTTTCGACGAAGTTGCCGACGTGCGCGCCCGTGGCCAATTGCGTGCCGGGCCGCAGGCGTGCGAACGGGCCGATGACGCAGGCGCCGTGCGTGACCACGCCGTCCAGATCGCAATGCGCACGCACTTGCGTGCCGGCGGAAAGCATCGAGTCCTTGATCCGGCAAAACGATCCGATGCGCACGCCGTCGCCGAGTTCGACACGGCCTTCGAACACGCAATCGACGTCGATTTCCACATCGGCGCCGCAATCGAGTTTTCCGCGCAGATCGAAACGCGCCGGATCGGACAGGCGCGTGCCGTGTTCACACAAACCACGCGCCTGGCGTTGCTGGAAATGACGTTCGAGCTGGGCAAGCTGCCAGGCATCGTTCGCGCCAAACGCTTCGCGCTCGTCGCGGCAATCCAGGATCGCGGCCGGCATGCCTTCGTGCGTCGCCTGCGCGAACACGTCGGTCAAGTAGAACTCGCCCTGAGCGTTGCGATTGTCGAGGTTATGCGTCCACACCCGCAGTCGGCGCGCGTCGGCGGCAAGGATGCCGGTGTTGACGGTGGTAATCGTGCGCTGATCGGGCGTGGCGTCTTTTTCCTCGACCACGGCGCGCGCGCGGCCGATGCCATCGCGGATCACTCGCCCGTAGCCGCGCGGATCGAACAGTTCAGCGGCCAGCAGGGCGAGCGGCGCGTCCGCAACGCACAACGGCTTGAGAGTCGCGGCACGGATCAAGGGAACATCGCCGTACAACACCAGCACGCGCGCGGCTTCCGGCACCTGCGCCAACGCAAGCTGCACGGCGTGGCCGGTGCCGCGCTGTTCGGGCTGATGCACCCAGTCCAGGTCGGGTTGG
>JAFEEK010000239.1 GCA_018241165.1 Pseudomonadota bacterium | reverse complement strand
CGATGCGGACTGCTCGACCTGCACCATTCGGTTCCGACGCCCTTTCCGAATCTCCCGTCACCCACGGGATGGCTAGGCTTATCGCCTGCGGCGCGGTTCATCGGGAACGCTCCGGGTTTTTCCGCCAACGGCATCTTTGGATGCTGTTTGTACACTTTTGGAGTTTTCCACAATGTCTTTCGATACCCTCGGGCTTGCGCCCGCGTTGTTGCGTGCGCTTGCCGATCAAGGCTATGCCACGCCCACCCCGATCCAGTCCGCCGCGATTCCGGTCGCGCTGACCGGCCGCGACATGCTCGCCGGCGCCCAGACCGGCACCGGCAAGACTGCCGCGTTCGCCCTGCCCTTGCTGCAGCGCCTGTTCGTCGAGACCGCACCGGCTGCGGCCAACGGCAAGCGCCGCCCGCGCGCGCTGATCCTCACGCCCACGCGCGAACTGGCCGCGCAGGTGCACGACAGCCTGCGCGCGTATGCCAAGCACATCAAGATGTTCAGCACGACGATTTTCGGCGGCGTCGGCATGGGCCCGCAGGTTGACGCGCTGCGCCGTGGCGTCGACGTGCTGGTCGCGACGCCGGGCCGCCTGATCGATCACATGGAACGGCGCACGGTGGATTTGTCCGGCATCGAGATCCTGGTGCTCGACGAAGCCGACCGCATGCTCGACATGGGATTCCTGCCCGCGATCCGGCGCATTCTCGGCGTGCTGCCGAAACAGCGTCAGACCCTGCTCTTCTCGGCCACCTTTGCCGACGAGATCAAGAAAATCGCCGCGCAGTTCATGCGCGATCCGGCCGAAGTGCAGGTTGCCGCGCGCAACAGCGTCGTCGCCACGATCACGCATCGCGTGCATCCGGTCGAGACGGCGCGCAAGCGCGACCTGCTGCTGCACCTGCTCGCGCAGGACAGCCGCCGCCAGACCCTGGTGTTCAGCCGCACCAAGCACGGCGCGAACAAGCTCGCCGACTTTCTCGAAAAATACGGCCTGCGCACCGCCGCGATCCACGGCAACAAGAGCCAGGGCGCGCGCACCAAGGCGCTGAAGGAATTCAAGGACGGCAAGGTCACCGTGCTGGTTGCGACCGACATTGCCGCGCGTGGTCTGGACATCGACCAGTTGCCGATGGTCGTCAACTACGATCTGCCGATGGTCGCCGAGGATTACGTGCACCGCATCGGCCGCACCGGTCGTGCCGGCGCGGAAGGCCTGGCAGTATCGCTGGTCGCGCCCGAGGAAGCGCCTCTGTTGCGCGACATCAAGCGCTTGCTCAAGCAGGATATCGCTCTGGAGAACATCGCTGGTTACGAGCCGAGCCGCCCGCTGAATTTCGATGGCCCGCGCCCGAGCAATGGCAAGCCGCGCAGCACGAATCACGCGCGACGTCCGCACGCGAATGGCCCGAAGAAGCCGCATGCTGCTGCGAACAAACAGCATCGGCCTTGGCAGGGCAAGCGCGATCAGCGCAAGGCGTGACTGTCTTCCCCCCTTCCGCAGGAAGGGGGATTGAGGGGGATGCTCTTTACCGACTTCCCCCCGATGCTCCGCATCGACCCCCTTCGTATCGAAGGGGGTGAAAATTTTCCCGCGTTGCCTGCGATCCCTTACGGGCAATGCAGCCCGTTCGGCGTGGTCAGGCGCGTGATCGGTAGCGAGCCCGGCGCATAGCCGGATTGTGTCGATTGCCAGGCGACCGTACCGTTGTTGCAATCGCTGAACGCGAACGTGATTGTTCCCCACGGCTGTTGTTGCACTGCCGCCGCATTGAAGTGCGGCGGAAACAAGCCGCCGGAACCATCCGTACGAAACGCATTCAGCGTGGCCGTATTGCCGTTGATCGGCCCGCTTGCCGCGATCCAGTCGCGGCCACCCGTGGGCGAGAACACGAACCACTCGGCAAGCAGCGTGCCGCCCGGCAACACTTCGAGTGAAAACCCGTGCCCGCTCTGGTCCGGATCGTACCAGTTGCCGGTGATGCCATTGCCGATCACAAACGGCGCAGGCGTACCCGTCGAATTACCGCCGACAACGAGTTGGAACGTCTGCGGCGAGTTCGCCGCCGTGTTGACGAGCGGATCCGGATCCGGAATCCAGCTGATGCTGACGGTGTAGTTGCCAGCGGGCACTCCTGCAATGTCCTGCGATGCGCGGATGATCAACCCGGGCGGCGGTGTTGAAAAACCATTGCCATCCTGCACAAACCACACGTTGATCTTGCCGCCATCGGGGGGATCCGGATAGCTATGCAAGTTCGTGGCTAGAACGTAGCCCTGCGTCTTAACCGAACGCCCGCTGTAGGGCCACACGGCATTGATGGTGAATGTCTGCCCCGGCTGGGGATTGGGCGGATCGAAGGTGAAAGTCTGCGCGATGCAGCAATTCATGAAGAACACGGACAACGCCGTGGCATAGCGGAAAATGGACATGATCTTCCTCCAGATCAAACAATCATGTGCAACAGGCGCGACATCCCGGTAACTCGGCCGAGACCTCCCCGAGCCAGACCCTACTACGGATAGCGCGCGCGTTCAATGAAACAGACCGGCGCAACGCGTAACCACACATCCCCATTCCGCAGGAAGGGGATGTGCTTCGTCCCGCATCCCTCCGATGCTGCGCATCGATCCCCTTCGTGTCGAAGGGGGTTCTTCGACTTTCGGCGTCTACCGCCGCTCTATTTACGCCTATCAACCTCCAGCGCCGCGACACAATTTT
>JAFEEK010000238.1 GCA_018241165.1 Pseudomonadota bacterium | reverse complement strand
CGATGCCGCCATCGAGAACTGCCGCCTCGCGCGCTCCGGCCAGGCGCAACATCCACCACAGCCGCGCCGCCGCCAGCGCGCCGTTCGCGGCATCGTAGGCGACGACGGGCGTATCCGGCGTCCAACCCCAGCGCGACAGCGACGCCGAAAATGCCGTGGCGTCCGGCAAGGGATGGCGGCCAAGGCCCTGTTTGGACAGGTCCGAAAGATCGTGGTCCAGGCTTGCGTACACGGCGCCGGGAATGTGGCCTTGGGCATAAGCGCGCGCGCCGGCCGCCGGGTCGGCCAGCTCGAAGCGGCAATCGACGACGAGCACGTCGCCGGTGCGAATGCGCGTGGAAAGGATTTGTGCATCGATCAATGTGGAAAGATTCATGGTGTTGCCTCCATGCGGCGGACCAGGCTCAACAGCATCGCCGCCGTCGCACCCCAGATGATGCGGTCGTTGTACGCGAATTCCCAGACCTCGCGCTGCTTGCCGCGCCAGTCGAAGCGGCGCTGGCGCAGATTCGCCGGATCGAGGAAAAACGCGAGCGGCACCTCGAATACGTCGGCGACTTCGCGCGGATCCGGCGTCGCGCGATAGCCGGGATCGACCTGCGCGACGACCGGCGTGACGCAATAGCCGCTGATCGTCTCGAAGCAGTCCAGATAGCCGAACGGCCGCACCAGTGTGGCGTCGATGCCGACTTCCTCGCGTGTTTCGCGCAAGGCCGCGACGATGCAATTCGCGTCTTGCGCTTCGATGCCGCCACCCGGGAAGCTCACCTGCCCGGCGTGCTGCGCCAGGTTTTCGGTGCGTTGCGTGAACAGGATCCACGGCCCATCCGCGCGCGCGATCGTCGCCACCAGCACCGCGGCGGCGCGACGCGGCCCCGCACCGAGCAGGTCCGCGATCTCGGCATGGTTCCAGCCCGGCCCTTGCGGCGGGTCATCCAGGCTGCGCACCGCACGCTGCACGCGAGTGCCGAGGTCGACGGCGGCATTCACGCGGCATCCCCTTCCGCGTCCGCGCGTCGCGGCAATATCTCGTTCATCAAGTGCAGGCGTTGCGCATCGCTCAATTGCAGCCAGTTCGCGATTTCGTCGCCCGTGCGACGGCAGCCCACGCAGAAGCCGGCGTCGTCCAGACGACAAACGCCGGTGCAGGGACTCAGGACAGGTTTTTGGATTACGGCACAGGCAAACATGGACAACTATGGGAATCGAAGGTCAATCTTGTTAGATTCGCCGCTGTTTTCACGGCGGCGACACGATGCTGGCACTGGCGACGAAGGTGGTGACCGACTACGGCCGCGTGCTGGCGCAGGTGCAACCCGGGTTGCACGGCGTGCCCGAATCGCAACTGCCGCATTCGAAAGCGCAGATCCGGGATGCCATCGTCATGTTACTCCAGCATCTTGAACCGGAACACACTGCGCTCAAGGAATCCCTTGCCCGCGGCTACGTGTACCTGGCCCAGTTCGTACCCGACACGGATGCCGCCGTACTCTCGCCCTCGCCCGGCTCAGCGCCGGCCAGCATCCAGGCGATGCGCCTGATGAACCGGATCAAGCTCGACATGGAGCGTGCCCTGGAAGAACTGGGCGCAATGGGCATCTACGCCCTGCCGAAATGACGGTCTGACGCACAGGCGGCCCGATCCGTCAGCCGTCGGCGTATCCGGATTGGCGCTGGGCGAAAAGAAGACTAGACTTCCCGCTCGGAAACTGGGTGGCGTCAGGGGCCGTGTGACCACCGAACTCGAACAAGTCCGCATCGATACGGTCGACCTTGCCGTCGGCATGTTCGTGTGCGGGCTCGATCGGCCCTGGGAAGAAACCGGATTCCCGTTGCAGGGCATCGAGGTGCGCACGGAAGACGACGTACGCACCCTGCGCGAACTGTGCAAATTCGTGTTCATCGACCGCCGTCGCGAAATGCCGGGCGGACGCCGCCGCTTGTTGACCCTGGCGCGCAGCGATCGTCGCGCAGAGGCATTCAAGCGCAGCGCCGTCTACGTCGACAAGGTCAACGTCACCGACGAGATGCCGCGTGCGCGCGCGGCGTTGCTGGCAACCAGCGAACTGCTCGACCGCATCTACGACGACGTCAGCAGCGGCCGCGACCTTTCCGTCGAATATGTCGAACAGGTGGTGCGCCCGCTGGTCGCCAGCGTGTTGCGCAGTTCGGACGCGTTCCTGTTCCTGGAAGGCCTGCGCAAGCACGACAACTACTCGTACAGCCATGCGATCAGTTGCGGCGCGCTCGCGGCTGCATTCGGCCGCCACTTGGGCCTGCCCGAAGACACCATCCTTAGCCTGGCCACCGGCGGCCTGCTCATGGACATCGGCAAGACGCGATTGCCGGAAAAGCTGCTGCGCCAACCCGGCCCATTGCGTTCGAAAGAAATCGACCTGATGCACACGCATGTCGAGCTGGGCGTGGACATCGTCGCCTCGGGCGGCATCAACGACCCGGACGTGCTCGACGCGGTGCGCACCCATCACGAACGCTACGATGGCAGCGGCTATCCCGGGCATCTGGCCGGCAACACCATTCCGATGGCCGGGCGCATGCTCGCCATCATCGATTCCTACGATGCGCTGTGCAGCACCCGCCCGCATCGCAAGGCCGTCCCGCGCCACAAGGCCTTGCAGGAAATCTACCGTGGCCGCGACACCTTGTACCAGGCCGAACTGGTCGAGCAGTTCCAGGTCTGCCTTGGCGTCTACCCGACCGGATCGCGCGTCGAATTGAGCAGCGGCGAAGTCGCCGTGGTGATGGAACAAAACCAGGTGCGCCGCCTGCGCCCGTCGGTGCTGGTGATCAGCAACCCCGACAAGCAGCCGCTCGAGAAATTCCGGGTGCTCGACTTGTTGAACCAGTCCGGCGACGGCGATCGCATCGAAATCCAGCGCGCGCTCGCCATCGACGAGTACGACATCGACACGTCGGGTTTCCTCAGCGCAGCATGAATCCTGCCGCCCGGTCATGTTGAACAGCGCCACGATCCAGGCCGCGATCGCACGCCAGGTCGAGGCCAATGCCGCCAGCGGCGGCTTCGCCGTGATGGCGATCCGCATCCTGGACCTGCGCCTGATCGCCCTGCGCTTCGGCAGCGCGAGCGGCGAAGCCGCGGAAACCTGCATGCGCAACCTGATTGCCGCCTCGCTGCGTCCGCTGGACACGGTCGTGCAATCCGGCGACGAGACCTTCATCGCAGTGCTGCCGGGACTGCACAACCGCAATCATGTACTGCTCGCGATCGCCAAGCTCGCCGCGGTTTTCGAACAGCCGCACACGGTCGCCGACGCGACGCCGCCCTGGCAGTCGCGCGCGGCCATCGGCGTTGCGTTGTTCCCGGAAGATGGCGCCGACGCCGACCTGCTGTGGCGCAACGCGCAGGCGGCATCCGACGACGCGCACCGGCGCGGCGATCAATACGCCTTCCACGACGCCGGCAAGGCGGCTTCACGCATCGACTACGACGACCTGCGCGACGCCATCTCGGCCAATCGCCTGACCACGTATTTCCAGCCATTTTGGCAGCTTGCGCGCAAGTCCATGGTCGGCGTCGAGTCGCTGGCACGCTGGACCAGCCCCGCGCTCGGCCCGGTCGACCCGGACAATTTCGTGACGTTTGCCGAGCAGAACCAGCTCATCTCCACGCTGACCCGCTGGAGCATCCACTCCACCTTGCGCCATGCATCAACCCTTTCCAATACGCCCGGCTTCCTGCTTGCGATCAACCTGTCGCCGCGCGCCCTGTCGCGCGGCGGCGTGGCCGAGCAGCTGCTGGATGCGCTCAAGATCTGGGGAATCGCGCCGACGACCGTCATTGCCGAAGTCACCGAAACCGCGCTGGCGCGGGACATGGATTCGGCCGTGCACGCACTGCGCCGCCTGCGCGACCAGGGCGTGCGCGTAGCCATCGACGACTTCGGCGTCGGCTATGCCTCGATTACCTACCTGAGCAAATTCCCCGCGTCGGACCTTAAAATCGACCGTTCACTGGTGGCGGCCGTTGCGCGCGACGCGCGCATGGCGAAGCTGGTCGATTCCATCATCCGCTTCGCGCACAACCTCGGCCTGGACACCACCGCCGAAGGCATCGAGGATGCGGCGACGCTGGATGCGCTGACCGCCATGGGTTGCGACCTCGGCCAGGGCTATCACCTGGGGCGTCCGGAACCGGCGGTGGATTTCATCGCGCGTTTTCACGCGCAGGCTGCGGCCGCGAATTCGGCAACCTGAAAACGAAAACGCCGCGACAAGCGCGGCGTTTTTGAAAGCTGGATCCAGGCTCGGCGTGCATCCATGCACTGGCCGGGATGAGTTCATCCTGAACTCACTTGATGGCGATGAGCTTGAGCTCGAACACCAGCGCCTCGTTCGGGCCGATGCGCGGCGGTTGGCCGCGCTCGCCGTAGGCCAGCGCCGGCGGCACGAAGATCTGCCAGTGGTCGCCCACGCGCATCAGCGGCAACACGTCCTGCCAGCCCTTGATCACGTCGCCGACCTTGAAGTGCACCGGTTCGCCGCGCGCGAAGGAACTGTCGAACTCAAGGCCATTCATCAGCGAACCGCGGTAGTGCACGGTGACTTCGCTGTTGAGGGTCGGACGCTGGCTGCCGCTGCCTTCTTCGATGACGCGGTACTGCACGCCGGACGGCAACACCTTGATGCCGGTCTTGGACTTGTTGTCGGCCAGGAACTTGTCGCTCTTGGCCTTGTTCTCGGAGGCCAGTTTGTCGAACTCGGTCTTGGCCTTGGTGTACATCTGGTACTGCATGCGACCGAGCAGGTCGTGCATCTTGTCCTCGGAAACGGTCGGCGTGTGCTTGGCGTAGCCGTCCTGGATCGCGCGGATCACCGCGTTCAGGTCGATATCGAGCTTGCGCTCGACGAAATCCGAGCCGATCTGGTAACCGATCGCGTACGAAAGATTCGGCTTGTCGGCCGCGGTGATCGGCGCCGGCGGCGTCTGCTGTTGCTGCGCCTGGGCCTGCGCCTGACTGGCCGAAGCCGTGGAACCGCTGCTCTGCGCGAATGCCGCGCCGGCGGCCAGCGTTGCTGCCGCCAAGAAAATGCCACGCAAAATCATGCAAACCTCCGGAAGGGAAACAGCGCGTCGGCACGGGATCGGCCGCCGCGAAGGCGCGCCATGATACCTGAAAAGCCTTGCCCGGAGTCGCCCGCAGGCCATGCGCCACAGCGGCGGTTCAGGCAATGAACCGCAGCGCCAGCAAACCGACGGCGACCATCGCCCCGCCAATCAGGCGCAACCGGCGCGGATCGAGCTGGCGCATCTGCTCGGCCATGCGCTGCCATGCCTGCGGCGCGGCGAACAAAAACAGGCCTTCGAGCACCAGCACCAGGCACAGCGCGGCGGCGAAGGCGTGCGGCACGGTGTCTATTTGCCGCCTTCGCCCTTGCTCGCGTCGAAGTAGCGCATGAACTCGGATTTCGGATCGACCAGAATGACGCTGCCGTTCTTGAACGCATCGCGGTAGGCCTGCAGGCTGCGGTAGAACGCGTAGAAATCCGCGTCCTTGCCATACGCGGCGGCGTAGATTTCCGCGGCCTTGGCATCGCCCTGGCCGCGCGCTTCCTGCGCATCGCGCTCGGCTTCGGCCTTGATCACCTGCACCTGGCGATCGGCATCGGCCTCGATCTTGGCCGCTTCCTCCTGACCGTTGGAGCGCTGTTCGTTGGCGAGCCGGTTGCGCTCGGCGCTCATGCGCTTGTAGACCGAGGCGAGTACTTCGTCCGGGAATTCGATGCGCTTGATGCGCACGTCGACGACGTGGATGCCGAGCTTGTCCTGGGTGGCCTGGTTGGCCTGCTCGCGCACATGTTCGGTGATGTCCGATCGCGCGCTGGCGATGAGATCGTTCAACGTGCGCGCGGTGAATTCGAAGCGCAGCGCGTCCTTGATGATCGGCGCCAGGCGCTGGTTCGCCAGGGTCTGGTTCGGATCCGCGCCGAACGAACGGTAATACGCCGCCGGATCGGCGATCCGCCATTTCACGTAGAAATCGACATTGACCGCCTTTTTCTCGGTCGTGAAATAACGCTCGGGCTGCGCTTCCAGGTTGAGGATGCGGCGGTCGTAACGCACCACCTGCTGGATCAACGGCAGTTTGTAATGCAGGCCGGGCGCGTATTCGGCGGCAGCGCTGCCGCTGCCGACAATGCGGCCGAATTGCAGGACCAGCGCACTTTGGCCCTCGGGCACGACGAAAGCGCTGTTGGCGATCAGCCCGACGAGCAGCAGGGCGATGACGGGAGTCAGCAATTTCATTGGCTGTTCTCCTTGCCTGCCTTCTTTGCGTCGCTCGTGCCGGATGCAGCGGCAGCGGCAGCCGCCGTCGCCGAGTCGAGATCGGATGCAAGTTTGTCCAGTGGCAGGTAAAGCATGTTTTTGCCGCCGCTGGAATCGATGATTTTTGGATTGGCGGCCAACACGTTCTGCACGGTTTCCAGATACAGGCGCTTGCGCGTGACTTCGGGCGCCGCCTTGTACTGCGCGTCCATCAGCGAGAAGCGTTGCGCATCGCCGGTCGCGGTGGCGATCTGCGCGGCCTTGTAGCCTTCCGCGGCAGCGCGGATGCGCGCCGCTTCGCCGCGCGCCAGCGGCACGACCTTGGCCGCGTAACCTTGCGCTTCGTTGACGAACTGCTGCTGGTTGTTGCCGGCGTTGTTGGCATCGTCGAAGGCTTCTTTCACTTCCGGCGGCGGCAGGATCTTCTGGAAGTTGATTTCGGTCACTAGCAGTCCCAGACCGTAACTGTCCAGCGTGGACTGCAACAGCTTCTTCGTCTCGCCGACCAGTTCCGAGCCATGTCCGGAAAGGATCGTGTCCATCGCGCTGCGCCCGATCACCTGGCGCACCGCGCTTTCCGCAGCCTGCTTGAGCGTTTCGTCCGGCTGGTTCGCGTCGAACAGGTATTTCTTCGCGTCCGTGACCTGATACTGCACGTTGAAATCGATCAGCACGATGTTTTCGTCGCGGGTGAGCATGCGCACTTCGTCGGAAACCTGCTTGACCGTGGTCGCATCGACGCGGATCACGCGCTCGACCGGCGCAGGCCACTTCAGGTTCAGACCGCTGGTCATCACGCGATTGAACTGGCCGAAGCGCAGCACAACGCCAATCTGGCGCGCGTCGATAACCGTCCACGAATCCAGCGCCAGCCAGCCGACCACGAAGGCGAGCACGATCAGGGCGATGCCGCCGGAACTTCCGCCGATGCCAGTACCACCACCGCCACCGCGGAACAGGCGGTTGAAGCGGTCGCGCAAGCGCTTGAGCAAGGCATCGATATCCGGCGGTTGCGACTTGCCCTGCCAGGGATCGCGTTTGCCGCCACCGTTTCCGGGTTCATTCCAGGCCATGATCGTCTCAAACCGCTACTGTCGGAGGATTGTAGGAAGCCGCCCGCGCAGCGGCAAGCTGTGTGCGCAACCAATCGCCATCGCCGCCGGGCAAACCATACAGGGATTCAAGCAAGGCGCGCGGCGCGTCGATCTCGATGTCCCAGCCATCGTCGCCGTGACGCTCGTTTGCGACCAGTCCCTGCGCGAACAGGCGCGCGCGCAGGCGCCCGGCATCCATCGGCACATGCAGCCAGCGATGCACGCGCTCGCCCTGCAGCGATCGCGCAATGGTGTCGCGCAGCAAATCCAGTCCGAGTGCACGCGTGGCTGAAACCCACACGCGCGGAGTCCTGCCGCCGTCGAGCATTTCCGCGTGCGGCTCGGGCATGCCATCGCCGTTCGCCAATCTGTCCAGCTTGTTGAACACGAGGATCTGCGGCACGTCCTGCGCACCGATCTCCGCAAGCACGCGCTCGACTTCGGCGATGCGCCGGTCGCGCTCGGTATCGGCGCAATCCACGACATGCAGCAGCAGGTCCGCGTCGCGGGTTTCGGCGAGCGTGGACTTGAATGCGGCGACGAGATCGTGCGGCAGGTCGCGGATGAACCCGACCGTATCGGCGAGTACGAACGGCCCGCAATTCAGGCCATCGATGCGGCGCAAGGTCGGATCGAGCGTGGCGAACAGTTGGTCCGCCGCGTACACGCCGGCGCCGGTCAGCGCATTGAACAGGGTCGATTTGCCGGCGTTCGTGTAGCCGACCAGCGACACCAGCGGCAGTGCGTTGCGCTCGGGCGCGCGCCGCGCCGTGCTGCGCTGGGTCTGCACCTTTACCAATCGCGCTTCGAGTTGCTTGACGCGCGCGGCGAGCAGGCGGCGATCGAGTT
>JAFEEK010000237.1 GCA_018241165.1 Pseudomonadota bacterium | reverse complement strand
TTGTTGATCAGCGCGTCGAGCGCGTCGGTCAGCGCCGTTGCTTCGCGCACGGCCTCGGCGATGGAACGCTCGCTGCCCAGATCCAGTGGCAGCACGTGCAAATGCCCCGGATGCGCCACGGCCAATTCCGTCAACGCCAGCGCCTTGCCGGGATGCCTGCAGGTAGCGATGACGCGGTCGCCGCGCGCGAGCAGTTGGCGGACAAATTCCAGGCCGAGGCCGCGGTTGGTGCCGGTAACGAGTACGCGTTTCACGATTCGGCTCCTTGTACTTATGCCAGTTTAGCGCGCTGCGAGGTCGATCACGCCCGTGCGCCAAAGGAATCGCTACAATCCGCCTGATGAAAGTCCTCGTAACCGGTGGTGGCGGATTTTTGGGCAGCGCGATCTGCAAGCAGCTCGCGGCAGCCGGGCACGGCGTGCGATCGTTCAGTCGCAACCGGCATGCGGCGCTGGATGCGCTCGGCGTCGAGCAGCGCAGCGGCGACATCGCCAGCATGGAACTGGTCATCGAGGCCAGCAAAGGAGTCGACGCGATCATGCATTGCGCGGCCAAGGTCGCGCCCTGGGGCCAGGTCGAGGATTTTTACGAGGCCAACGTGCGCGGCACCGACAACGTGCTCGCGGCCTGCGAGTTGAACGAAATCCGCAAACTCGTCTTCACATCGAGCCCGAGCGTGGTGCAGAACGGCACCGATCAGGAAGGCATCACCGAATCGGCGCCTTACGCGCAGCCGTTCATGAATGCCTACGCGCACACCAAGGCGTTGGCCGAACAGCACGTGTTGGCGGCGAATGGTCTGCAATTGGCCACGGTCGTGCTGCGACCGCAGATCGTGTGGGGTCCGGACGATCCGACTTTCCTGCCGGCGGTGCTCGCACGCGCACGCGCGGGGCGGCTGCGCTTCATCGGCAAAACGCCGAAAAAAATCGACACGATCTATATCGACAACGCCGCCGATGCGCACGTGCTGGCGCTGGAAAAGCTCGGCGTCGGGTCGCCCATCGCGGGCAAGAAGTACTTCATCAGCCAGGGCGAGCCGGTGTTCAACGAAGACCTGCTCAACGGCTGGCTCAATGCCGGCGGCTTCCCGCCGGAGACGCGGCGTCTGCCGGAAGCGCCGCTGCGCTTTTTGGCGAATGCCTTCGAAGGCGCGTATGGCGCCTTGGGCATCCAGAAGTCGCCGCCGCTGACGCGCTTCGTCGTCGATCGCATGTCCACCGCGTTGTGGTTCGACATTTCCGCCGCACGCAATGAACTTGGCTATGCGCCGCGCGTGAGCCTGGCAGAAGGCATGGCGCGGGTTGCGCAACATCTGACGCGTGAGCGCCTGCAAGGAAAAGGGGTCGGATACCGTTAATTTGTAAATTAACGGTATCCGACCCCATTCCTAGACCGGCTAGAATCAGCGGCGTGACCGACGCCGCCCGCCAACCCAATCCCCTGCTTGTCCGCCTCGGTGCCGGACTCGAAGCCGCGCTGAACCGCGCGCTGGCTCTCGATCCGGCCGCGAACCTGGCCGCACTGGAAGGCCGCCGCATCGGCGTGGAATTGCGTGGAATGAACCTTGCCCTGGCCATTGCCGTGCGCGATGGCAAGTTGTGCGTAGGCCCGCATTGGGAAGCATCGTCCGATTTGAACGTACGCGCCGCACCGGCGAGTCTGCTCGCGTTCGCGTTGCGGCGTGGCGATGACGCGCCGCTGCCACCGGGCAAGGTGGAGATCTCCGGCGACGCGCAACTGGCGCGCACGCTGGAAAAAATCGCGCGCGATTTCCGACCGGATTTCGAGGAAGCGTTCGCAAAAAGCTTCGGCGATGTCGCCGGCGTCGCGCTGGCGCGCGCATTTCGCGGTGCGTTCGCGTACGTGCGCGAGTCGGCGCAGGCGTTGGCGCAAGACACCGCCGAATTCCTGCGCGAGGAAAGCCGCGACCTGATCGCGCCGGCGGAAATGGAAACTTTCCTTGACGACGTGGATGCGCTGCGCGAACGCGCCGATCGGCTGGACGCGCGCATCGCGCGCATCGGCGCGCGCGCATGACGCCGCTGCGCCAGATCCCGCGCCTGCTGCGCATTGCCGCGACCCTGGTGCGCTACCGCCTCGACGATCTGGTCGAAGGCGCGCATCTGTTTCGCGCCATCCGCTGGTTGCGACCGCTGCTGCCGCGTCCGCGCGCGGACGTCGCGCAACTGTCGCGAGGCGCGCGCCTGCGCGAGGCGCTGATCGAACTCGGGCCGATCTTCGTCAAGGCCGGGCAGATTCTTTCCACGCGCCGCGACCTGCTGCCCGACGACATCGCCGACGAGTTGGCGTTGTTGCAGGATCGCGTGCCGCCGTTTCCGGGCACGCAAGCACGCAGCATGATCGAGGCCGCGCTCGGTGCGCCGATCGCGACATTGTATAAATCCTTCGACGAGATGCCGCTCGCTTCCGCATCCATCGCGCAGGTGCATGCGGCACAGTTGGCGGATGGAAGTGACGTCGTGGTCAAGGTCTTGCGCCCGCGCATCCACGAGCAGATCGCTGCCGACGTCGCCCTGTTGCGCGCGCTTGGCGAACTGGCGCAACGCTGGCATCCGGCCGCGGACAAGATCCGCCCGCGCGACATCGTTACCGAAATCGAAACCACGCTCACGAACGAGCTCGACCTGCAACGCGAAGGCGCGAACGCTTCACTGCTGCGCAGGAATTTCATGGGCGGCGACGACCTCGTCGTGCCGGAAGTATTCTGGTCGCACAGCGCGCAGTCCGTGCTCACGCTCGAGCGCGTGCGCGGCATCGCGGTGGACGATCTGGCCGCGCTGGACGCCGCCGGCATCGACCGCATCGCCCTCGCCGAAAAAGGCGTGCGCTTGTTCTACACGCAGGTTTTTCGCGACAATTTCTTTCACGCCGACGCGCATCCCGGCAACATCTGGGTCGATGCCACGCGCCGCGAAAATCCGCGCTTCATCGCGCTGGATTTCGGCATCATGGGCTCGCTGCCCGAACGCGACCAGTACTGGCTGGCCGAAAACTTCATGGCCATGTTCGAGCGCGACTACCGCCGCATCGCGCAATTGCATATTGCCGCCGGGTGGATTCCCGCCAGCGCGCGCGTGGACGAACTCGAGGCCGCGGTGCGCACCGTATGCGAGCCCTACTTCACGCGTCCGTTGTCGGAAATCTCGCTCGCCGAAGTCGTGGCGAAACTTTTTTCCGTCGCGCGCCGTTACCAGCTCACCCTGCAGCCGCAATTGATCCTGTTGCAGAAAACCCTGCTCAACATCGAAGGCATCGGCCGCAGCTTGCATCCGCAGATCGATATCTGGGCTACGGCCAAGCCCGTGCTTGCGCAGATTTTGCGCGAACGCCACAGCCCGCGCCGCGTGCTGCGCAAGATTCGTGAGCGCATGCCCGAATGGATCGCCGCCGCACCGGAAATGCCGCAACTCGTGCACACGTTCCTGAAAAAGGCCGCTGCCGGCGATTTCGACGCAACACGCAACGCGGAACTCGAACAACG
>JAFEEK010000236.1 GCA_018241165.1 Pseudomonadota bacterium | reverse complement strand
GCGCGGATCAGCTCGCGTCCGCCGACGCGGTAGAACTCGCCCTGCGCAAGCACGCGCAGCAGACGCGTCTGCAGCGCCAGTGGCATGTCGCCGATTTCGTCCAGAAACAGCGTGCCGCCTTCGGCTTGTTCGAAGCGGCCCGGATGGCGCTTGAGCGCGCCGGTAAACGCGCCGGCCTCGTGGCCGAACAGTTCCGATTCGAGCAATTCGGATGGAATCGCCGCCGTGTTCATCGCGACGAAGGTTTTGGCCGCACGCGCGCTGTGCCGGTGCAGGGCGCGCGCGACCAGTTCCTTGCCGGTGCCGGTTTCGCCGGTGACGAGCACATTCAAGTCCGTCGCGGCGACGCGGCCGATGCGGCGGAACAACTCGCGCATCGCCGGCGCACTGCCGATCAGTTCCGCTTCGGGTTCCGCCGCGGGCAACGGCGCCGGCGGCGGCCGCGATTGCGCCAGCGCGCGCTCGACCGCGGCGCGGACCTGATCGAGATCGAAAGGTTTGGGCAGGTAATCGAACGCGCCATTGCGATAGGCGGCGGCAGTGGAGGCGACATCGGTGAATGCACTCATCACGATCACCGGCAGGCCAAGACCGCGCGATTTGATCGCGTCGAGCAGTTTCAGTCCGCTTGCGCCGGGCATGCGTACGTCGCTGACCGCGACATCGGGCGCTCCGCCCTCGAGCGCCGCGAGCAGGCTTTCGGCATCGGCGAATTCGCGCACCGTGGCGCCATCCTCGCGCAGCGCTTCGCCGAGCACGAAACGGATCGAGGCATCGTCGTCTGCGATCCAGATTTCAGCCATGCGCGTACTCCAGCGGCAGCAACAGGCTGAACACGGTGTGCCCGGGACGGCTGCGAAAATCCAGTTGCCCGCCGTGTTCGTTTGAAATTTCGCGCGCCAGTGCGAGACCGAGTCCCGTTCCGCCGACACGACCGGACACCAGCGGCGCGAACAGCGATTCACGCAATCCGTCCGGCACGCCCTGCCCGTTGTCGATCACGTCCAGGCGCAGCGCCAGACGCACGGATTGGCCATTGAGCGCGGCGGCATGTTCGGCGCGCGTACGCAATCGGATTTGCGTCGCTCCGGCCTGCAGCGCATTGCGCAACAGGTTGAGCAGCAGTTGCAACAGGCGATCGGCGTCGCCGCGAAACGTCGGCAGGCTGGGATCGTAATCGCGCTCGATGCGGATTTCCGGCGCCGCCTCGATCGCGATCAGCGCGCGCGCACGCTCGGCGACTTCGTGCAGGTTGACCACCGACAGATGCGGCTTGCCGGCGGGATGCAGCAGGCGATCGGTCAGCGCACCGAGACGATCGGCCTCGGCGATGATGAGTTCGGCGAGCCGCTGTTGATCCGCATCGACGACGCGCCGGCGCAACAGTTGCGCCGCGCCACGCAGTCCGGCAAGCGGATTCTTCACCTCGTGCGCGAGTCCGCGCAGGGACTGCGACACCGGCGCCGATATCGCATCGAGCGGACTGTGCGGGTGCGCTTCGAGCAACACGCCGGCATCGCAACGACTTGCCGCGACATCGATGCGAATGCGCGTGGTACGCACGGAAAGCTCCAGGCCACGCAAGGTCGACGCCGAGTTTGCCGCGAGCGTGCGTTCGATCAACGCCGTCAGCGCAGCACTGGATTCGCCCAACACCTCCAGCGGACAACCACGCCACCGCGCCAGGCCCGTCAACTCGACGAAAGCAGCATTGGCGTAGACGAAACGCAGCGCGTCGTCGAACACCGCGATGCCTGTCGTCAGCTGGTCGAGCAAGCCGACGACATTGGAGAAAGTTCCTGGTGCGCTGACGGTCGCCAACATTGCACCATATTAGTGCAAATCCGCAGCGCGCGCGTATCGCATTTTGCTAGATGCTGTAGTACATCGCGAATTCCACCGGATGCGCCGCTGCCCGATAGCGCGTGACCTCGACCATCTTGGCCTCGATGTAGGCGTCGATGAAGTCATCGCTCAACACGCCGCCGGCTTTCAGGAACGCGCGATCCTTGTCGAGCGCTTCCATCGCCTGGTCGAGGCTGGAACAAACCTGCGGGATGTTCTTTTCCTCTTCCGGCGGCAGGTCGTACAAGTCCTTGTCCATTGGCGCACCAGGATCGATCTTGTTCAGGATGCCGTCCAGGCCCGCCATCATCAGCGCGGTGAAGGCGAGGTATCCGGAATTCATCGGATCCGGAAAACGCACTTCGATGCGACGCGCCTTCGGCGAATGCACGAACGGAATGCGACAGCTCGCGGAACGATTGCGCGCGGAGTACGCCAGCATCACCGGCGCCTCGTATCCGGGCACCAGGCGCTTGTAGCTGTTCGTGGTGGAATTGGTGAACGCGTTGATCGCACGCGCGTGCTTGAAGATGCCGCCGATGTAGTACAACGCCGTCTGCGACAGGCCGCCGTAGAGATCGCCCGCGAACAAATTCGTGCCGCCCTTGGCGAGGCTCTGGTGCACGTGCATGCCGGAACCGTTGTCGCCGACGATGGGCTTGGGCATGAACGTGACGGTCTTGCCGTGCGCGTGCGCCACGTTCTTGAGCACGTACTTGAGCGTGAGCAGCTCGTCGCCCTTGTGCACGAGCGTGCTGAACCGGGTGCCTATTTCGCACTGGCCGGCGGTGGCGACTTCGTGGTGATGCACCTCGACGGTCTGGCCGACCTGTTCGAGCACCTTGCACATTTCGCCACGCAGGTCGTTCAACGAATCCACCGGCGGCACGGGGAAATAGCCGCCCTTCACGCCCGGGCGATGTCCGCTGTTGCCGCCCTCGAATTCGCGATTGGAACTCCACGCGCCTTCTTCGGAATCGATGCTGAATCCGGCGCCGTGCATGTCGTTGTGCCAGCGCACCGAATCGAAGATGAAGAATTCCGGCTCCGGACCGAAGAACGCCGTGTCGGCGACACCGGTTGATTTCAAAAACGCTTCCGCGCGCCTGGCGATCGAGCGCGGGCAGCGCGAATAGGCCTGCATGGTCGACGGCTCGAGCACGTCGCAGATCAGGTTCAAGGTCGGATGCGCGGTGAACGGATCGATCACGGCACTGGCGGGATCGGGCATCAGCACCATGTCCGAATCGTTGATGCCTTTCCAGCCGGTGATCGAGGAACCGTCGAACATCTTGCCGTCCTCGAACGTGGCGGCGTCGATGGCGTGCGCGGGAAAGGTGACGTGGTGCTGCTTGCCGAGCATGTCGGCAAAGCGCAGGTCGACGAATTCGACGTTGTGTTTCTTGATCAGGTCGAAGACTTTATCGGCGGACATCGCGGGCTCCGGATTGAGGGACGCCGCAATATAGCAAGGCCGATGCCAACGATGATCATTCAATCAAATCAATATGTTGTGCCTAATCTAGCGGACTTTCTGAATCCATTTGCACCAATAT
>JAFEEK010000235.1 GCA_018241165.1 Pseudomonadota bacterium | reverse complement strand
GAGCGGGAAACGAGACTCGAACTCGCGACCCCGACCTTGGCAAGGTCGTGCTCTACCAACTGAGCTATTCCCGCGCGAGGACGCGCATTATACGGGTTGGCGCGCGGATGGCAACAGCATCACGCATTGAAATCGTCCCCGCGCATGGCCGGCCAGGCCGCGCGCAGGTAGTCCAGGCCCGACCAGATCGTCAATCCCGCGGCAATCACGAGCAGCGCTTCGCCGACATGGAACAGCTTCAATCCGGCGGATTCGTGCTGGTACAGCAGCACCACGATCGCGACGATCTGCATGACCGTCTTGAGCTTGCCGAGAAACGCCACCTTGACCAGGCCGCGCGCGCCGATTTCCGCCATCCACTCGCGTAGCGCGGAAATCGCAATCTCGCGGCCAACGATAATCGCGCTGACGACTGCCAGCAGCGGCGTTGGATTTTCCTGCACGAGCAAGAACAAGGTCACCGCCACCATCAACTTGTCGGCGACCGGATCGAGGAACGCACCGAAGCGCGAGTATTGGTTGAAACGCCGTGCGATGAAGCCATCCAGCCAGTCGGTGAGCGCCGCCGCGAGGAATATCGCCGCAGCGGCGATATTGGCTCCATGGAATCCCGCATAAAACACGCCAACCATCACCGGCAACAGGGCGATGCGAAACAAGGTAAGGATGGTCGGCCACGTCAATTGCATGGGCGCGAGTGTGACACGTCCGTACTCAGCCGTGGAATGCGGCGTAGATGTTTGCGGCCATTTCACGGCTCACGCCATTGACCTGCGCGAGTTCGTCGATGCCCGCCGCGGCGACCCCGCCGATGCCGCCAAAATGCTTCAACAATGCCGCGCGGCGCTTGGCGCCTACGCCGGCGATTTCCTCCAACCGACTCTTCTCGCGTGCCTTCTCGCGGCGCTTGCGGTGGCCGGTGATGGCAAACCGGTGCGCCTCGTCGCGGATGGCATCGAGCAGATGCAAGGCCGGCGATTCCGGCCCCGGCCACAAAACCTTGCCATTGTCGCCACGGATCAGGCTTTCGTGGCCGCTGCGCCGCTCCGGTCCCTTGGCGATGCCCAGCACCAGCACGCCGCTGACGCCCAGATCCGCGAGTACTTCGAGCGCCTGAGCGACCTGACCTTTGCCGCCATCGATCAACAGGATATCCGGCAAGACGCCCTCGCCCGCCTGCAGGCGCTTGTAGCGGCGCTCCAACGCCTGGCGCATGGCCGCGTAATCATCGCCGGGTTCGATACCGGAAATGTTGAATCGCCGATAGCCGGATTTGATCGGGCCTTCGGGGCCGTAAATCACGCACGACGCCACCGTCGCCTCGCCCATCGTGTGCGAGATGTCGAAACACTCCAGCCGCTGCGGCATGTCGCCGAGTTCAAGCAGTTCGCGCAGCGATTCGAAACGATCGAGTATCGTCTGCTGGCTGGCCAGGCGCGCCGCCAGCGCCGCCTGCGCGTTCTTGCGCGCCAGTTCCACGAAATGCGCGCGGTCGCCACGCACCTGGGCCTTGATTTCCACGGTGTGACCGGCCTGTTCGCCAAGTGCGCCCGCGAGCAACTCGACTTCTTCCACGCCGTGGCTGAGCAGCAATTCGCGCGGCACCGGCTTGTCGAGGTAATACTGGGCGATGAATGCTGCAAGTACGGTGCTTTCGTCCGCATCCACCGGCAGGCGCGGAAAGAAGTCGCGCGAACCCAGGTTCACGCCATTGCGGAAAAACAGCACCGATACGCATGCGGTGCCGGACTCGATGCGGCAGGCGAGCGCGTCCAGGTCCGCACTGGCGCCACGCACGTGCACTTGCGCGTGCAGTCGTTTTAGCGTCGCGATCGAATCGCGCAGTCGCGCCGCCTTCTCGAATTCGAGCGCGGCACTGGCGCGCTCCATTGTGGAGCCGAGTTCCTCGATCACGTCGCTGCTCTTGCCACGCAGGAACATCGCCGCGTGGCGCACGGATTCCTGGTATTCAGCGACGCCGATCAGGCCGACGCACGGCGCGCTGCAGCGGCCGATCTGGTATTGCAGGCACGGTCGCGAACGGTTGCGGAAATAGCTGTCTTCGCACTGGCGCACGCGAAACAATTTCTGCATCAGGTCCAGGCTTTCGCGCACCGCCCAGGCGCTGGGATACGGCCCGAAATATTCGCCCTTGCCGGTCTTGGCGCCGCGATGGAAGGCGATCCTCGGGAAATCTTCTTCCGCCGACAGAAAGATGTACGGATAGCTCTTGTCGTCGCGCAGCAGGATGTTGTAGCGCGGCTTCAGGCTCTTGATCAGTTGTGCCTCGAGCAGCAGCGCTTCGCCTTCGGTGCGCGTGAGCGTGACCTCGATGCGCGCGACCTGAGCGATCATGCTGGCGATGCGCGGCTGCAACGCGGGCTTGAGGAAATAGCTGCCGACGCGCTTCCTGAGATTCCCTGCCTTGCCGACATACAGCGGCTCGCCGCGCACGTCGAGCATGCGGTAGACGCCGGGCGAGGTGCTCAGGGTGCGGACGAATTGTTTTCCGTCAAAAACCGGCGCGCTGGCGTCCTGTCCACTCACGCGATCACTCGGAAATCGTCAGGCGCCGGATCTGTCCGTTGGCAAGATCCACGCGCACGATTTCGTGTGCATTCGTGTTCGCAATCCACAACGCCCCGGCGCCGAGCGCCAGCCCCGCTGGCTCCTGCAACCGGTACGGCAGGTTCAGCGCGCGCACTTCACCGCTGCGCATGTTGATCGCCTTGATCTTGCCGTTGTAACTGTCCGCCACGAAAATCAGCCCGCGCGGATCGCCGCATACGGCCAGTGGATGTTGCAGGCGCGCGTCCTCGCGTTTGCCGGCCGCATCGCCGAAATCATACAGACCGGTGCCGGCCAGCGTGCTGACGCGATTGTCGAGCAGGCGCAGCAGGCGCACGGATGACGAGGCGGCATCTGCCACCACGAGCTGCTGGCCGATTACGCTCAGGCTGGACGGCTGGGCAAAGCTCGCGGTCACGCCAACGCCATCGGTCAGTCCGAGTTGCCCGCTGCCGGCAATCACGACGAGCTTGTTGCGCACCGTGTCGAGTTGCCAGATCTGGTTCTGGCCGGACACGGCG
>JAFEEK010000234.1 GCA_018241165.1 Pseudomonadota bacterium | reverse complement strand
GGGCCGACTTGCGTATCGCTATTGAGCAACACGACATCCGCGCGTCCCGCCCATTCGATGCCGAGGTTGCAGCTCGCGGTGTAACCGAGGTTGCGTTCGTTGCGCCGGATCAGGATATCCGGACGACCGGCATACGCACGCAGGATATCGCCAATGGCCGGATCGGTGCTTGCGTCGTCGATCAGGATCTTGCGCCGCGCGGCTGGCGTATGCCGCAACAGCGCTGCGATGCAACGTTGTACACATTGCGGAGAATTATAAATTGGTACGACGATGGCGGCGGGCGGTGCAGCGCGCGCGATTTCCGGCACGGGCAGCGGCAAATCGGCGAGTGGCCGCAGTGCACGCGCATCGCCCTGCCACGCATCGACGCCCATTTGCGCAGGCGCGCCCAAGCGCACGCGCCACGACGCTGCCGGATCGGTTTCGCCGACGTGACGCAGCGCAAATTCCAGGTCATTGCCGCCGTTCGGCGAAAATGTGAATTCGCGGGCGAAGGCGCCTGCCGCGACCGGCTCAAAGAACGCGCCATCCAGATGCAACTCGCACGGCGTCTGCGTGCGCAGGCGCAGGCCGCGCCCGTCCCAAGCGAGCCAAGGCACCGGATTCATTGCGCCGCTTCGGCGACGGCGGGCGCGGCAGCGTGATACGCGGCAAGTACCTCGTCGACAGGGCCCTGCATCACGCTGCGGCCATGCTCGATCCACACCGCGCAGTCGCAGACCTGCTTGATGGGCGCATCCATGTGCGACACGAACACGACCGTGGTGCCGTTGTGGATGCGTTCGCGCAAGGCGTCGCCGGATTTCTTCTGGAATTCGGTGTCGCCGACGGAAAGCACTTCATCGATCAGCAACACGTCCGGCTCGACCTGCATGGCTACCGAGAATCCCAGGCGCATGAACATGCCGGTGGAGTAACTCGACACCGGCTGTTCGAAGAAATCGCCAAGCTCGGAAAAATCCAGGATCGCCGGCAGGCGGCGCTCGATCTCGCGCCGGCGCAATCCCAGCATCAAACCGGAAAGAATCGCGTTGTCGCGACCGGACAGGTACGGCACGAAACCGAGCGCAAGCGAGAGCAACTGGCAGCTGACGCCTTCGCGCCGGACGCGCCCGCGATCCGGGGCCAGGATGCCGGCAATCACGCGCAGCAGCGTGCTCTTGCCTGCGCCGTTGCGCCCGACCACGCCCATGCGCGCGCCGCGCGGCAGCACTAGATTCACATCTTCCAGCGCCCAGAATTGCGGCGCGCCCATACGCAACTGCGCGTTGAAGGCAACGCCGACGTTGCGCAATTCGATGATCGGCTCGCTCATGTCGGCAGCTTCACGTAGCGCGGCGTGTAGCGCTGGATCAGGTACGCGCCCAGCGCGAAGAACGCGAGCGAAATCAGGGTAACGCGACCCAGCGCGAACCAGTCCGGCCAGCGCGCGTACATCAGGATGTCGCGCGCGGAATCGATCAATTCCACAATCGGATTGAGCTCAAACCAGCGGCGCATTTCCGGCGGCATCGAATCCAGCGAGAACACGACGCCGGACAGGAACATCACCACCTGCAACACCTGCTCGATCACGAAACGCAAGTCCGGCACGAACGGCATCATCGCGCCGACCAGATAGGCGACCGCCGCGGTGAACACCAGCTCCACCAGCAGCACCGGGATCAGCGCCAGATACGTGACGTTTGGCTTGTAGCCGTACGCCCACAAGATCACCAGCAGCAACGCAAGGATAAAGGCGAACTTCACCGTGTCCGCGAGAATCTGCACACTCGGGAATACCTGCAATGGCAACTTCACCTGGCGGATCAGGGCCAGTTGCTGCCAGATCGACAGGCCGCCATGACTGACGCCGGACTTGAACCATTGCCAGAACGTGAGACCGACGAGCAGGAATGGCACATAGTCCGGCTGTCCGGTCTTGAGCACCACTGCGAACACGAGGTAATACGTGGCCATGTTCATGGCCGGTTCGATGATCCACCACAAGAAACCCAGGTACGAGCGCGCGCGTTCGGCGCGCAGCTCCGCGTAGGTGGAAAACAGGATCAGCTCAAGCCAATGCAGGCGCATGCCGCGTCAGGACTTTTTCGCAGGCACCGGATGCCGCTTGGCCGGAACGTGGAACACCGGCGTGAACTTCTCGCGCGCGCCATCCGTGGAAATCGACTCGACGTAGTACCAGTAATCCTTGCACGGATCGATGCTGTCGTCCGCAAATTCGTAATTGTGGGTTTCCGGCGTGGTGCCATTGCCCAGGATTGGCGTCTTCGTCAGCTTGACGAACGGACCCTTTTCGCTCGCACCGCGATACACGTCGTAGCCGAAGTTGTTTTCTTCGCTGGCCGTCGTCCAGTGCGCGGTGTTCTTGACCCGCTGCGCGGCGGCAACCTTGTCCTGGCTGCCGCAGCCGCCAGCGACGGGCGCCGCGGCAAACGCCGCAACGGGCACGACCAGCGCGAGGCTGGCGAGAAAACGAATCGACATGACGGACTCCGAAAACGCACTGCGGGGATGCCGCGCACGATAGCGGCAGTGGTGCGGCGAAGCAATCACGCTGCCTCGAAACGCACCACGAATTTTGCGCCGCCGAGCGTTTCCGAGCGCGTGACTTCGAGCTTTCCGCGATAGGCTTTGAGCAGATCCTGCACGATGGCCAGGCCGATGCCATGGCCCT
>JAFEEK010000233.1 GCA_018241165.1 Pseudomonadota bacterium | reverse complement strand
CTTCACCACGTCGGATCGCATCCGCGACGAACTCGCCGCGAAGAACATCGTGATCGAAGACAGTCCGCAGGGCGCGCGCTGGAAGGTGGAGAAGGCCAATGAAAGCGCAGCCTGATATTGCCACTGGCGAATCGGCGCAGGACGCCATCATCGAAGAGTTCGCATTCTTCGGCGACTGGACCGAACGCTACCAGTACCTGATCGACCTCGGCCGCAAGCTGCCGCCTTTCCCAGACGCGTTGAAACGCGACGAGTTCAAGGTCAACGGCTGCCAGTCACAGGTCTGGCTGGTGCCCGCTGGCGACGCGCAATGCATGACGTTCGCGGCGATCAGCGATTCGGCCATCGTCTCGGGACTAATCGCACTGCTGTTGCGCGTGTATTCCGGGCGTTCCGCGCAGGAAATCCTCGCCACCGAACCGCGCTACATCACCGCAATCGGACTCGCGCAGCACCTGTCACCGACACGCAGCAACGGGCTGGCGGCGATGCTGGCGAAGATCAAGGATTACGCACGCGGGGCGCAGAAATAAACTCCGTCATTCCGGGGCCGCGCGTAGCGCGGAACCCGGAATCCAGCGACTTGCATTCGATCTGGAACGTATTCAGGCGGACAACAAAGACACTGGATTCCGGATCGCGCCCGCTTCGCGGGCTTGTCCGGAATGACGAGCAAAAGGGTCAATCGCCCATCTGCTTCTGGCGATGTTCCCAACGCTCCTGAGCATCCAGGCTCAGCGTGGCGATCGGACGCGCTTCGAGGCGCTCCAGGCCGATGTCCTCGTCGGTTTCCTCGCAGAAGCCATAGCGGCCTTCCTCGATGCGCTTGAGCGCCTTGTCGATCTTGGCGATCAACTTGCGGTAGCGGTCGCGGGTGCGCAGTTCCAGCGAGTTTTCGGTCTCGCGCGTGGCGCGCTCGGCCTCATCGCCGACATCGCGCACTTCATCGCGCAGGTTGTCGATGGTCTGCTTGGATTCCTCGACCAGATCCTCGCGCCATTTCTGCAACTTGGCGCGGAAATACGCGAGCTGCTTCGGGCCCATGTATTCCTCGCGCGCGCCCGGCCGGTAATTGGCCGGTAGATCGATCACGGTAGTGCTGGGCAGGGCGTAACGGCCGTCTTCGCGCGAAACCGAATCCTTTTCGACAACGACCGGCGTTTTGCCCTTTTTCGGAGCGGCGGCAGCCTTGTGCGGCGCAGCCTTCTTCGCCGACTTGGCGGGCGGAGCCGGACGCGCGGCCTTCTTCACGACCGGCTTGTGTGCAGGTTTCTTCGCGACAACCTTCTTTGCCGGCTTCGCGGCGGACTTCGCACGCGCGACAGGCTTCGGCGCGGGTTTGTGCGCGGCCGGCTTCCTGGCCTTGTGAGCCGCGGCAGGTTTCTTCGGCGCAGGCTTCCTTGCGGCAGGTTTGGATTTGGATTTCGCCATCTTGTTCACCAACATTGTCCCTCAGCGGGCGCGTGTTATAGCCTAAGCACTCCCCCACTTCAACCCTTGATTGTGACCCGCTTCATCCTGTTCGTGCTCGCCGCCTACAAGCGCCTGCTCAGTCCGTTGCTTGGCGCGCGCTGCCGTTTTCATCCGAGTTGCTCGGATTACGCGCGCGTTGCGGTCGCGCGCTTCGGCACGCTGCGCGGCGGATTGCTCTCGATGTGGCGCATCGCGCGCTGCCAACCGCTGTGTCGCGGCGGGTTCGATCCGGTGCCGGAAACGTTTACCATGCGCCGTTGCCCGACGGAAAACCACACGCATGAGTGACTGGCTGATCACCAACGCCGATATCGTCAACGAAGGCCGGCGTTTGCATGCCGATCTGCGCGTGCGCGGCGGTCGCATCGAGGCGATCGCGCCGAAGCTGGCGGCCAAACCGGGCGAGCGCGTTTTCGACGCACACGGCCGCGTGCTGATTCCCGGCATGATCGACGACCACGTGCATTTCCGCGAGCCCGGCTACACCGCGAAAGCCGACATCGCCTCGGAATCTCGCGCGGCGGCCGCCGGCGGCGTGACCAGCTTCATCGACATGCCGAACACGAATCCGCCAACGCTCACGCATGCACTGCTGGAAGACAAATACGCGCTGGCGGCACGCAGCTCCGCCATCAATTACGCATTCTATTTCGGTGCCAGCAACGACAATCTGGATGCGATCCGTGCGCTCGATCCGCGCACGGTTCCCGGCGTGAAGGTGTTTCTGTGCGAATCGACGGGGAATCTGTGCGTGAGCGATCCGGCGACGCTCGATGGCGTGTTCCGCAACTCGCCGGTGCTCGTGGCCGTGCATTGCGAGGACGACCGCATCGTGCACGCGAACATCGACCGCGCCAAGGCGCAATACGGCGACGCGATCCCGATGCGCATGCATGCGGACATCCGCTCGCGCCAGGCCTGCTTCGATTCGACGAAGTGGGCCGTGGAAACCGCGCGCCGCCACGGCACGCGCCTGCACGTGCTGCACGTTTCCACCGCCGATGAGCTGGCGCTGTTCGAACCCGGTACGATCGTGGGCAAACGCATCACCGCGGAGACCTGCGTGCACTTTTTGCGCTACACCGACGCGGACTACAAAGCGCTCGGCGGCAAGATCAAGTGCAATCCATCGATCAAGGCCGCGTCCGATCGCGACGCGCTGATGCGTGCGCTCACCGACACGCGCCTGGACATCCTCGCCACCGACCACGCGCCGCATCTGCTCGAGGAAAAGGCGCAACCCTACACGCGCTGCCCGTCCGGCATTCCGCTGATCCAGTTCGCGCTGCAATCGGCGCTGGAGCATGTGTTCGACGGCAAGCTGACGCTGGAACGTCTCGTGGAGACCACATCGCACGCGCCGGCCACGCTGTTCGCGATCAAGGACAGAGGTTTTTTGCGCGAAGGCTGTTTCGCCGATCTCGCCCTGATCGACCTGGAAATGCCGCAGACGGTGAAGCGCGATGACGTGCTTTCCAAATGCGGCTGGTCGCCATTCGAGGGCGATACGTTCCGCGCGTCCGTCGCCGCGACCTGGGTCAACGGCAATCTGGTCTGGAATGCCGGCAAGCTCGACGACGCATCCCGCGGACAGCGGTTGGAGTTCAACCGATGACTTCTTTTTTCTTGTCATTCCGGCGAAAGCCGGAATCCAGTGACTCCGCCTCTTGCCACAAGAAGCAAAGGCGCTGGATTCCGGATCGCCGCTGCGCGGCGTCCGGAATGACGACTTTGTTTTTTCTTGCGTCGATCCAGACAGTCGTCGCCGCTGATCGCATCAGCCT